>CAZCVH010000378.1:0-2500 GCA_964502115.1 uncultured Geminicoccaceae bacterium | reverse complement strand
CCGGCAGCGCGAGCGGCTCGACCTTGTGGCGAGCGCGGCGAGCGCTTAGCTCTCGGTCATGGCCGAGATGTCCGCGCGCCACCGCCCCCGGATCGGCGTCACCCTCGATCGTGAAGAGGGCGGCGGCTACAGCCGCATGCCGTGGTACGCCGCGCGCGAGAACTATTTCGCGGCGATCGCCGCCGCGGGCGGCCTGCCGGTGGCGCTGCCGCACGAGCCCGAACTGGCGACCGCCTACCTCGACGAACTCGACGGCTTGGTGGTGACCGGCGGCGCCTTCGACGTCGACCCGAGCTGGTACGGCGGCGGCGCGCGCCACCAAGCGACGACCACCAAGCAGCGCCGCACCGCCTTCGAGTTCGCGGTGACCCGCGGCGCGCTCGAGCGCGACCTCGCCGTCCTCGGCATCTGCGGCGGCCAGCAGCTGCTGCACGTCGTGCTCGGCGGCACGTTGATCCAGCACATCCCCGACACGGTGCCGAACGCGCTCGCCCACGAGCAGCCCAACCCGCGCACCGAGCCGGGTCACGCGGTCGAGATCGCCAGCGGCACCCGGCTCCACGCCATCGCCGGCGCGCCGCGCCTGGAGGTCAACAGCGCGCACCACCAGGCCGCCGACCGGGTGCCCGACGGCGTGGTCGTCAGTGCGCGGGCCTCCGACGGCGTCATCGAGGCGATCGAGGCGCCGGGGCGCCGCTTCGCCGTCGGCGTGCAATGGCACCCGGAATACACCGTCAGCCCCGCCGATCCCCTGATCCTGCGGGCTTTCGTGGACGCCGCCCGTGCGCCGTGAGGCGGTGCGCACGGTGCCGGCCGACGGCGAACGCATCGCCAAGCGGATCGCGCGCTCCGGGCTGTGTTCGCGCCGCGACGCCGAAAAGCTGATCGACGCGGGCCGCGTGCGCGTCGACGGCACGGTGCTGGAAAGCCCGGCGCTGGTGGTGGGCCCCGAGGCTCGGGTCGAGGTCGACGAGGCGCCGCTGCCCGAACTCGAGCCGATGCGGCTGGTGCGCTTTCACAAGCCGGCGGGCGTGCTGACCGCGCGGCGCGATCCCGGCGGGCGCTCGACGATCTACGACCAACTGTCCCGCGACCTCGACCACATGATGCCGGTCGGGCGCCTCGACCTGAACTCCGAAGGCCTGCTGCTGTTGACCAACGACGGCGGGCTCAAGCGCCATCTGGAGCTGCCGAGCACGGGCTGGGCGCGGCGCTATCGGGTGCGCGTCTTCGGCCGCGTCGAGGAGAAGGCGCTCGCGGCGCTCAAGGACGGCGCGGTCATCGACGGGGTGCGCTATGGCCGCATCGAGGCGACGCTCGATCGCCGCCAGGGCGACAACGCCTGGCTGACGATCCGCCTGCGCGAGGGCAAGAACCGCGAGGTCCGCCGCGTCCTGACCCATTTGGGCCTCACCGTGAACCGCCTGATCCGCACCGCCTACGGCCCGTTCCAGCTCGGTGCGCTCGGCCGTGGCGAAACCGACGAGATCACCGGCAAGGTGCTGCGCGAGCAGCTCGGCGCGCGGTTGGGCGGATGAGCCTGAGAATCCTCGGCGGCGCCCATCGCGGGCGCGAGCTCGCGACACCGCCGGGCACGGACGCGCTGCGGCCGACCTCGGCACGGCGCCGTGCGGCGGTCTTCGACATCCTCACGGCCCAGCTCGGCGACCTCGCCGAGATCACGCTGGCCGATCTCTTCGCCGGCACCGGTGCGGTCGGCCTCGAAGCGCTGTCGCGCGGCGCGGAGCGCGTGATCTTCGTCGAGAACGACCCGGCGGCGGCCCGGCTCATCCGCCGCAACCTCGACAGCCTCGGTCTCGCCGGCCGCGCGCGGGTGCTGCAGAACGACGCCGCCCGCCTGGCGGAAGCGCGCGAGCCCCTCGACGCCGTCTTCCTCGATCCGCCCTACGGCCGCGGTCTCGTCGAGCGCGCGCTCGCGCGCCTACGCGACGGCGGCTGGCTCGAGGCGGACGCCGTCGTGGTGGTCGAGCTCGGCCGCGACGACGGCTTCACCGCGCCCGCCGGGTTCCGCGTCGCCCGTGAGCACCCCCACGGTGCCGGCCGGCTGGTCCGACTCGAACCCGCCACCTGAGCGGGATCAGCGAAAAGGGCGACGGGCCGTCGCCTCGCGCGAGCGCGGCGCGATCTCGGCGGCGCTGATGGCGATCGTGCCTACTCGGCCGGCCGACGCCGCGGCGCCGGGCGGGTCAGCTGTTCGAGATAGGCGATGACGGCGTCGATCTCGTCGGGCGCGAAGCGGAACTCGGGCATGCCGGCATGGCCGGTGACGATGCCCTCCGCGAGCGCCTCGGCGAGATGCGCCGGCGGGTAGGCGCCGAACATCGCGCGCAGCGGCGGTGCGTCGACCAACGGACTTTCGTCCGTGCGTCCAACGGCGTGGCAGTTGCCGCAATGGGCCCGCACCAGCCGCTCGCCTCGGGCGGCGACGTCGGCGACCGCGGGTGCGGCGGCCGCCGTGACGACCACCGCGGCCGCGGTC
>CAZCVH010000377.1:0-2510 GCA_964502115.1 uncultured Geminicoccaceae bacterium | reverse complement strand
TCGTCGACGAGGCCTTCCCGATCCACGTCGACTTCGTGCGCGCCAAGGGCGGCGCGTCGGCGACGATGGCGGTGCCGGTCACCTTCCTCAACGAGGAGACCTGCCCGGGCATCAAGCGCGGCGGCGTCTTGAACGTCGTGCGCCGCGAGATCGAGCTCACCTGCCCGGTCGACGCCATCCCCGAGGCGCTCGAGGCCGACCTCGGAGAGCTCGACATCGGCGATACGCTGCACGTCAGCGCCATCGTGCTGCCCGCCAACGTCGAGCTCACCGTCACCGACCGCGACTTCACCATCGCCACCATCACCGGCCGCGGCATCACCGCAGCCGGCGAGGAGGGCGTCGAGGGCGAGGCCGCGCCCGAACAGGAACCCGAGGCGTAGGAAGGACCGCCCGGGGCCGGCGCCGTGCGGCTGTTCGTGGGCCTGGGCAATCCCGGCGCATCTTACGCCGGCCACCGCCACAATATCGGCTTCATGGCGCTCGACCGGCTGGTCGAGCGCTTCGCCTTGCCCGCGTGGAAGGGCAAGTTCCGCGGCCGGCTGAGCGAGGGCACGCTCGGCGGCGAGAAGGTGCTGCTGCTGGAGCCGATGACCTACATGAACGAGAGCGGCCGCGCGGTCGCCCAGGCCGTACGCTTCTACAAGCTCGAGCCCGCCGCCGTCGTGGTCTTCCACGACGAGCTCGACCTCGCCCCCTTCAAATGCCGGGTCAAGCTGGGCGGCGGCGTCGCCGGCCACAACGGCCTGCGCTCGATCGCGGCGGTCATGGGGACGCGCGACTTCAAGCGCGTGCGCCTCGGCATCGGCCATCCGGGCGACAAGAACCGGGTGACCGGCTACGTCCTCGACAACTTCGCCAAGGCCGAGCTGCTCGAGCTCGACCGTTTTTTGGACGCCGTCGTCGACGCCGCCCCCAAGCTCGCCCAGGGCGACGACGCCGGCTTCATGAACCGGGTCGCGCTCGACATGCAGCGGGAGAATTGAGCCGGCGACGGCTCAGCGGCTCGGCGCGAGCCGGCGACGGGCCTTGGGCGCGACGCCGGGCGGCGCGCTCGCGGCGGCGAGGCGGTGCTCGGTGAGGCGGATCGCGCGGGTGAGGACGAAGTTGATCGCAAGGTAGAAGGCGCCCGCGACGACGAAGACTTCCACCGGTCGGAAGCTCGAGGCGATGATGGTCTTGGCGATGCCGGTGATCTCGAGGATGGTGATGGTCGAGGCCAGCGAGCTCGCCTTGACCATGAGGACGACCTCGTTGCCGTAGGCCGGCAGCGCCTGGCGGATGGCGAGCGGGAAGGTGACGCGGCGAAAGAGCTGCAGGCGCGACATGCCGACGGCGCGTCCGGCCTCGATCTGGCCGAGCGGCACCGACTGCAGCCCGGCGCGGATGATCTCGCTGGTGTAGGCCGCGGTGTTCAAGGTCAGCGCCATCACCGCGCAGAACCAGGCGTCGCGGAACAGCACCCAGACCCCGAGCTCCTCGAGGACCGACCGGAACTGCCCGGAGCCGTAATAGATCAAGAAGATCTGGACCAGGAGCGGCGTCGCGCGGAAGACGTAGACGAAGCCGTAGGCCGCCCCGGCGGCGACGGGGTTGGGCTGCAGCCGCACCAGCGCGACCACCACCGCGAGCGCGAAGCCGAGCGCCAGCGACTGCGCGACGAGGAGCAGCGTCGTGGGCACGCCGGCGGCGAGGCGGGGGGTGATCTCGACCAAAAAACCGAGGTCCATCAGGCCCGCCTCACCCCCTTGTTGGCCCAGCGCTCGGCGGCGTCGAAGCCGCGGTTGGAGAGCGAGGTGAGGCCCAGATAGAGCACCGCCGCGACCAGGTAGAAGGTGAAGGGCTCCTTGGTGGAGCCGGCGGCGACCGCGGCCTGGCGCATGATCTCGACGAGCCCGATCACCGAGATCAGCGAGGTGTCCTTCAAGGTCAGCTGCCAGACATTGCCGAGGCCGGGCAGCGCGTGGCGCGCGACCTGGGGCACCAGGATGCGCCGCAGCCGCTGCGCCCGGCTCATGCCGACGGCGACGGCGGCCTCGAGCTGGCCCTTGGGCACCACCTGCACCGCGCCGCGGATGACCTCGGCGGAATAGGCGCCGGCGCTGACGGCGAGGCAGATGGTGCCGGTGACGAAGATCGGCAGCTCGATATAGCCGTCATAGCCGAACATCCCCGACGCGATCGCCCGCAGCGCCGTGCCGCCGCCGAAGAAGACGAGATAGATGACGAGGAGCTCGGGGATGCCGCGGATCACCGTGGTGTAGAGCTCGGCGAGCCAGCGCAGCGGCGCCAGCGGCGCCAGCTTCATGGCGGCGAGGCCGGCGCCGATCACCACGCCCAGCGCGTAGGCGGCGATCGCGACCAGGATCGTCACGACCGCGCCGCGCGCCATCTGGTCGCCCCAGCCGGCGTCGCCCCAGGCCAGAAGCGACAGGTCCAAGGCGGCGGCCCCGCCCTAGCCGCTCACGGCGCGGCGGCGCTGTCGAAGCCGAACCACTTGATCGCGAGCT
>CAZCVH010000376.1:0-2522 GCA_964502115.1 uncultured Geminicoccaceae bacterium | reverse complement strand
AACATCGGGCTGTCGATCGCGCGAGCGACGTACCACGCCCACGTCGCGCGGCGCGCCGATCCGACGACGGCGCCGCCGCGGGTGCGCCGCGACGGCGAACGCACGCGGACCCGCGCTTCGAGCGGGAGGCCGGAGGTGGCGAGTTCCGCACTCCACGCCATGAAGAGGCTGGAAGTGGTCATCGAAGGCGAGCACGTCGCCTTCGTCGAGGGCCTGAGCAAGGACGCCGGCATGACGGCTACACGCTCGTGCGCGACGTCGCCGGCATGGGACATCACGGTCCCCATGCCGGGCGGCTGACCTACGACGACCTCGGCTCCGACGTCATGCTCATCGGCGTCGGTCCCGAGACGAAGGCGACCCCTGAAGCCGCTCAGAGGGCGGGCGTCCCCGCCCACTCGACGGCGGCACCGGCGACGTGGGCCTCCGGGGTGGGCTCGGTCGCCACGTGCGCGCACCAGCGGTCGAGCACCAGCGCTTTCAGGGTCTGGCGAAAGCGGTGGCGCGACCAGCGCTCGGCGTGGCGGCGCAGGCGCTCGCGCTCGAACAGCGTGGGATGGCGTTCGACGAAGGTGACGCCGTCGGCGAGCGCGGTGTCCGTCGGCTCGTCGAGGAGCACGCCGGTGGGATCGCGACGTTCGAGGCCGTCGACGGTCTCGGCGTGGGCGCTGTTGATCGGTGTGATGACGGGCACGCCGGCGGCCGCCGCCCACACCGCGCGCGGATCGAAGACGTCGCCGGGCGGCATCACGACCGCGACGGCCCCGCCCACGAGCTCGGCGAAGCGAAGCGGCGTGGCGGGCTCGATCCGGCCGCGGCCGACCTTCCGCCGCGGCGGCGGCGCGCCGAGCTTGACGACGTCGAGATCGTCGCGCCAGCGGGCGAGGCTGTCGAGCCTCGCGTTCCAGGCCGGCGATACCCCGTCGGCGACGGCGAGCACGACCCGGCGCGGCCCCGTCGGCGCGGCGGCCGCCGGCAGTTCCGCCGGCGGATAGAGCAGCTCGGCCTCGACGTTCCAGCGCCGGCGCAGCGTCGCGAGCAGCCGGCGGGTGCCGCACCACACCCGGTCCGCCGATTGCATCGCGCAGCGGTCGCGCAGGTCGGGGCCGCGCCGCGGCGCGCCGGCATCCGGTTCGGCGAGGTCGAGGATGTAGGCCAGATCGAGCGCATCGGTGGGGGCCACGAAGCCGCGCGAGCGGTGATCGCCGAGCCGCAGGACCAGGTCGTAGTCGTCGAGCTCGCCGCGCGGCTCCGCCTCGACCCGGCGCCGACCCCACGAGCGCCGGGGTCGGCTCGCCGACGCGCGCCACACCACCGGCATTTGGCCGACGACGGTGGCCGCCGTCGCGCGCCGGTCGTCGACGGCGTGGAGCTCGGCGTTGGGCAAGGCGTCGAGAACGTCTTCGACGAGCGGCTTGCGCAGGCCGTCGTCGTCGAGCTGGTCGACGACGACGGCGATGCGTGCGATCGCCCCGCTCGGGCGGTAGAGCAGCAGCTCCTCGCCCGCGACCGTGGCGCTGTCCGCTCGGCGACGTAACCGACGACATTCCTCCACGCCCTTCCTCCTTCAAGCTGGATGCGACGAGCCTGTCGTCGAGAGGTTGACGAGAGGTTAAAACGCCCGCTCCCGCCTTCCACGAGAAGACAATGTCACCTCCGCTGCGCTCCACCGGCTCGCCGCCCTGATCCGGGCCGGCGGCATGTTCTTCGCCTACCTCGTGCTGCGGCCGGCGCTCGCCGCCGCGGCACCGCAACACCGTCCGGCCACCTGGCACGCCGTCCTGCGACGGTTCCTGCGCCGGGTCGCCGCGGCGATCGCCGCCCTCTTCGTCACCGGCTACGTGATGATCTTCGCCGGCCGGGGCGGCTTCGCCGAGGTCGGCCTGCACGTCCATCTCATGCACGGTCTGGCGGTGGTGATGCTGCCGATCTTCGCGACGCTGGTGCACGGGCCCCGGGGGCGCTTTCGCCGCGGCCGCGCCGCGGGTGCAGCGAGTGCCGCGGCGCGGGCGCTGGGCGGCATCCGTCGCCTCGTCACGATCAACCCCGCGTTCGGGCTGGTGACCGCGGTCCTCGCGGCCGCGGGCCGCTGGTGGGGGGCGTCGTGAGCGCGCCGGCCGCGGTCGACACCCGCGGTCAGGCCTGCCCGCTGCCGGTGCTCAAACTCCGCAAGGCGTTGCTGGCGCGGGCGTCGGGCGAGCGGGTGACGCTGCTGGCGAGCGATCCCCAGGCCGTCCGCGACGTTCCCGCCTTCTGCGAGGAGGCCGGCCACCGCCTCGTGGCGCTCGAGGAGGCCCCCGCCGGCACCTGGCGTTTCGTCGTCGAGCGCGGCTGACCCCGGCTCGGGCCGGCGCTCGCGACGCCTCAAGCGGCGCCGCCGCGAACGGGGGCTCGATGACGCCGGACATCTCGACCCGCGACGTCGCGCCCCCGGCGTCGCCTTCCGCCAGCGGCGTCGCCTGCACGCGGCGTCGGGCGAGCGGGTGACGCTGCTGGCGAGCGATCCCCAGGCCGTCCGCGAC
>CAZCVH010000375.1:0-2524 GCA_964502115.1 uncultured Geminicoccaceae bacterium | reverse complement strand
ACCACCGAGATCTACACTCTTTCCCTCCACGACGCTCTTCCGATCTGCCGCCGCCCGCTCGGCGGTGGGGGATGAAGCTGCCGGGCGGCTCCGCGCCGCGGGCGATGCGGCGCTGCAGGCCGCGGACGCGGGCGCGCCGGCGGGCCTTGGCGAGCCGGCTCAAGGCTCCAGCACCAACCCCTCGGCGGCGACGCAGGAGCCGGGACGGCGCGCGGCGAGGGTGTAATCGATCCCTTCCAGCATGCCGTCGTCGGCGTCGGGGTCGTGGTGGAAGGTGACGAGCCTCCCGGCGCCGGCGGCCTCGCACAGCCGCAGCCCCTCCTGCCAGGTCGAGTGTCCCCAGCCCTCGAAGCGCGGGAAGATCTCGTCGGTGTAGGTGGCGTCGTAGACCACGACGTCGCAGGCCTCGATCAGGGCGAGGATGTCGCGGTCCGGCGCGCCGGGGGTGTGCTCGGTGTCGCTCACCAGCGCGAAGGAACGCCCGGCGTAGTCGACGCGGTAGCCCGTCGCCCCGCCCGGGTGGTTCAGCGGCGCGGTGCGGATCGCGAGGCCGGAGGCCAGCGTCAACGTCTCGCCGGCGTCGAAGTCGTGAAACTCCCGCGCCGCCTGCATGACGGCCAGCGGCACCGGAAACAGCGGCTTGCGCATCAGATCGGCGAGGGTGCCCTCCAGGCTCAGCCCCTGCCGGCGCAGATGCCCCGCCCAGAGATGAAAGCGGTTCGCCGCACAGTAGGCCGGCCGAAAGAACGGAAAGCCGACGACGTGGTCGAGATGGGTGTGGGTGAGGAAGATGTGGGCGTCGCACGGCCCCTCGTCCTCGACGTATTTGCCGAGTACGCGCGCGCCGGTACCGACGTCGAAGACCAGCCGTTCGGCGCCACAGCGGACCTCGATGCAGGCGGTGTTGCCGCCGTAGCGCACGGTGTCGCGACCGGGCGTCGCCACGGTCCCGCGTACCCCCCAAAAGCGGACGGTGAAATCGGCGTTGTCGCGAGCGGGGGATGTCGCCATGCGCGCTCAGGCCGCCCGCCGGTAGAGATGATAGCGCCCGGCCGCCACCTCCGCCGGCGGTGCCAGCGGCACCAGGCGGTCGTCGGCGAGCGGCTGATCGCAGGCGACGTAGCCGCCGGGGGCGACGAGCGGCGGGATCACGCCCGCCAGCCAGCCCGCGAGCCGGGCGTTGCGCGCGGGATCGCCGGTGCCGATGTCGGCGTGCAGCAGCGCCGCCGGCGCCGGCAGGCGGTCGAGAGCGTCGGGCAGGGTGTCGTAGAAGTCGCCTTCGATCAGGTGTTCGGGATCGGGCCAGCAGTCGGGATGCGCCGCCGGTTGCCGTTCGAACACGAAAATCTCGCGCGCGGGTAGACGTTCGCGCAGATGATCGAAGGTGCGACCGTTGCCGAGGCCGAGTTCGACGACGGGACCCGCGACCGTCGCGAGCGCGTCGGCGACGGCGTCGAGGCAGGCGCGTTGCGCGACCAGACGCGCGATGTTGGTGTCGAGTCGGCTCATGACATCTCCAGGCTCTCGCGATGTGCCCACCGCGAGCGCCCCCGTCAATGACGGCGGAGCGGCGAGCTTGGGGGCGCGACCGTGCCGCGGCGGTGACGAAGGTCACAGACGCGGGCGCTCGGGTCGGCGCGGGCGCCGCGCTAAGCTCCGACCGCGTCGACAGGAGAGGAATTCGATGGCGGTCTTCGATCCGGGTCAACCTTACGCCACACGACGCTCGCCGGTGCTCGCCCGCAACCTGGTCGCGACCTCTCAACCGCTGGCGGCGCAAGCCGGGGTGCGGGCGCTGGCCCGCGGCGGCAACGCCGTGGACGCCGCGCTCACCGCGGCGATCACCCTCACCGTCGTCGAGCCGACCGGCAACGGCCTCGGCTCGGACGCCTTCGCGCTGGTCTGGGACGGCGATCGGCTGCACGGCCTCAACGCCTCGGGGCGCGCGCCGGCGGCGTGGACGCCGGCCCGTTTCGCCGAGCGGGCGGCGATGCCGGAGCTGGGGCCCGACAGCGTCACCGTGCCGGGGGCCGTCTCGGGATGGGTCGCGCTCGCCCGCCGCTTCGCCCGCCTGCCCTTCGCCGAGCTCGTCGAGCCGGCGATCCGCTACGGCCGCGACGGTTTCCACGTCGCGCCGGTGATCGGGGCGCTGTGGGTGCGCGCCGCCGACCGCCTCGCCGAGCAGCCGGGTTTCGCCGAGACCTTCCTGCCGGCCGGCCGCGCCCCGGCGGCGGGCGAGCTCTTCCGCGCCCCGGCGCTGGCGGCGACGCTCGAGGCGATCGCCGCCTCCGAGGGCGAGGTCTTCTACCGCGGCGACGTCGCCCGTGCGACCGCGGCCTGGGTGCGCCGCCACGGCGGCGGGCTGGCGCTCGCCGATCTGGAGGCGCACACGGCCGACTGGGTCGAGCCTCTGGCGTACGCCGTGCCCGGCGGTCGTCTCGCCGAAATCCCACCCAACGGCCAGGGCATCGCCGCCCAGATCGCGCTCGGCCTCCTCGCCCACACCGATCTCGCGGACCACGAC
>CAZCVH010000374.1:0-2525 GCA_964502115.1 uncultured Geminicoccaceae bacterium | reverse complement strand
CGACGGGCGCGGGCCCGGACCAGCGCCGGGGCGGATCTTCGACCCTCCCCTGGTCGGCGGCGAACGGCGGCCTATTCTTCGCGGGCAGTGTCCACGTGCGCTATCCGGCCGGCGAGGGACTTATCGCCACCACGTCATCGCCGCGTCGGCGTCGTACCTTCGACGCTACCCCAGCAAGGACCTCGCAACGGATGACCACCCGGGAACTCGTCATCTTCGGTGTCGACGGCGTGCTCGTCGACAACGCCCATCTCAGAGCAAGGGCGTGGAGCGAGACCCTCGCCGCCTTCGACTACCGCATCGAGCCGGCGGCGGTCGCGCGTCGCCTCGACGGGCGCGGCGACCGCGGCATGCTCGCCAGCATCGAGCGCGAGCTCGGCCGCCCGCTCGGCGACGCCGTGCTGCCCACCCTCGAACGCCGCCTGGGCGACGCCTATCGTTGCGAACTGCGCCCGGTGCACGAGGTCCTCGGCACCATCCGGCGGCTGCGTCGGACCGTCTGCGCCATCTCCGGCGCCAGCCGCAACCTCGCCCGCTTCGCGCTCGAGACCGCCGGGTTGTGGGACGAGCTCCGACCCAACCTCTTCAACACCGAGCAGGTCGCCAAGGCGCCGCCGGCGGCGGAGCTGCCGCAGTTCGTGGCGGCGCAGATGGGCATTCCGGTGAGCCGCTGCCTGTTGGTCGAGGCCAGCGAAAACGGGCTGCGCGGCGGCCGCGCCGCCGGCATGACCGTGTTCGGCTTCACCGGCGCCGGCAGCACCGACCCGCGCCGCCACGGCGAGCGCCTGCACGCCGCCGGCGCCCAGCTGGTGCTCGACCGCATGAGCGAACTGGCGCCGTTGATGCGCGCCCGCGCCGCCGCCTGAGCGGCCGCCGCCCGCCTCAGTCGCTCGGGCCCAGCATCAGCTCCGGGCGCACCCACTGCTCGAACTCGTCGGCGGTCAAGAGGCCGAGATCGAGGACGGCCTCCTTCAAGCTGGTGCCCTCGGCGTGGGCCTTCTTGGCCACCTTGGCGGCGTTGTCGTAGCCGATCTTCGGGTTGAGCGCCGTCACCAGCATCAAGCTGTCGTGCAAGAGCTTCTCGATCCGGACGGTGTCGGCCTCGATGCCCGCGATGCAGTTGTCGGTGAAGCTCACCGCCCCGTCGGCCAACAGCCGGATCGACTGCAGCGCGCCGTAGGCCATCACGGGCTTGAAGACGTTGAGCTCGAAATGGCCGTTCGAGCCGCCGACGGTGACGGCGACGTGATTGCCCATGACCTGACACGCCGCCATCGTCAGCGCCTCGCACTGGGTCGGGTTGACCTTGCCGGGCATGATCGACGAGCCGGGCTCGTTCTCCGGCAGCTTGAGCTCGCCGAGCCCGCAGCGCGGCCCCGAGCCCAAAAAGCGGATGTCGTTGGCGATCTTCATCAAGCTCGCCGCGATGGTGTTGAGCGCGCCGGAGAGCTCCACCACCCCGTCATGGGCGGCGAGGGCCTCGAACTTGTTCTCGGCGGTGACGAAGGCGAGCCCGGTGACGCCGGCGACCTCGGCGGCGAACGCCTCGGCGAAGCCGACCTTGGCGTTGAGCCCGGTGCCGACGGCGGTGCCACCCTGGGCGAGCTGGAGCACGCTCGGCAGGGCCCGGCGGACGCGTTCGATGCCGTAGCGCACCTGGGTGCGGTAGCCCGAGAACTCGTTGCCGAGGGTCAAGGGCGTGGCGTCCTGGGTGTGGGTGCGGCCGATCTTGATGATGTCGGCGAAGGCCGCCTCCTTCTCGGCCAGCGCCCGCTCGAGGTGCTCCAACGCCGGGATCAGCCGGCTCGACGCCTCCTCGGCGACGGCGATGTGCATCGCCGTGGGGAAGGTGTCGTTGGAGGACTGACCGCGGTTGACGTGGTCGTTGGGGTGCACCGGTTGCTTGGTGCCGAGCGGCTCACCGAGGATCTCGTTGGCACGGTTCGAGATCACCTCGTTGGCGTTCATGTTGGACTGGGTGCCCGAGCCGGTCTGCCACACCACGAGGGGAAAATGCGCGTCGAGCTCGCCGGCGACGACCTCCCGCGCGGCCTGCTCCATGGCCTCGGCGAGCTTGGGCTCGAGCTCGCCCAGGCGCTGGTTCACCCGCGCCGCGGCGAGCTTGACGATGCCGAGCGCGCGGACGACGGCGGCGGGCATGCGCTCGGTCGAGATCTTGAAGTTCTGGAGCGAGCGCTGGGTCTGCGCACCCCAATAGCGGTCGGCGGCCACGTCGATCGGGCCGAAAGTGTCGCTCTCCTGGCGGGTCGCCGTCATCGCTCGTCCTCCCTTGCGCGCCGGCGCAAGGTGCCGGCCGACCGGCGCGTGTCAAGCGGGCGAAAAGCGGATCAGCGTTTGCGGAAGCGGTCGAGCGTGACGATCTCGGCGCCCTTGTCCTCGCCACCCGCGTCGTC
Organism: uncultured Geminicoccaceae bacterium; assembly: GCA_964502115.1. GTDB lineage: Bacteria > Pseudomonadota > Alphaproteobacteria > Geminicoccales > Geminicoccaceae > JAAAPF01. Next base: position 111 of record CAZCVH010000374.1, on the reverse strand, counting down.
GCCCCCGTCGCCGCCACCCTCGTCGCCGGCCGCTTCGGCGCCGGCGTCGACGCCGTCGGCGGGCAGATCGGAAGAGCGTCGTGTAGGGAAAGAGTGTAGATCTCGGTGGTC
>CAZCVH010000373.1:0-2527 GCA_964502115.1 uncultured Geminicoccaceae bacterium | reverse complement strand
ATCGTTTCACGTGACTGGAGTTCAGACGTGTGCTCTTCCGATCTGCCTCGCTCGCCGGCGTCGGCTCGCTGCGCTTCGACGGCGATCCGCTTGCGCTCAAGGACCCCGCCGCGCCGTCGGTGATCGCCTTCGAGCGGCTCTTGGCAGCGCCCGCGCGCAGCCCCTACCGCGCCGCCCTTCTCGTCGCCGACGCCGAAACCGTCGCGGCCGAGGCCGACCGCCTCGCCGCGGTGCCCGCGATCGGCGAGGTCGTCCATCTGGCGAGCTTCGTGCCGCAGGCCCAGGACGAGAAACTCGCGCTGATCGACGACGCCCGGCTGTTCTTGGATCTGCCGGCCTACAGGCCGGCGGGCGCCGCGGACGCCGGCCGGCTCGGCCGCGCCCTCGCCCGCCTCGCCGCCGCGGCCCCTGCGGGCGAGCTCACCGAGGCCGCGCGGACCATCGCCCGGCGGCTCGACCGCTCGCCGGAACTCGCCGCCGAGATCGGCGCGACCTGGTACAGGTGGTGGCCGCAGACGCTCGCGCGCACCCGCGCGCTGCTGGCGGCCGAAGCCGTCACGGCGGACACCCTGCCGGCCGCGCTGGTGACGCGCTACGTCGCCGACGACGGCCGCCACAAGCTCGACATGCTGCCTGCCGAGCCGCTGGCCACGACCGACGAGCGCCGCGCCTTCGTGGACGCGGTGCTCGCGGCCGCACCCGACGCCGCGGGCAACGTCGTGCAGATGGTGGGCGCCGCCGATCTCGTCGCCGGCGCGATGGTCGAGGCGACCCTCTACGCGCTGGCGGGGGTCACGCTGGTGGTGGCGCTGGTCCTGCGCCGGCCGCGGGACGTCGCGGCGGTGCTGGGGGCGGTGCTGCTGGCGGCGGCATTGACGGTGGGGGCGATGGAGGTCTTCGGCCTCGCCTTCAACTTCGCCAACGTCATCGTCTTGCCGCTGCTCCTGGGCGTCGGCGTCGACGCCGCCATCCACGTCGTCGTGCGCCACCGCGAGGCGGCCGGCGCCGCGCGCGTCGGCGCCACCAGCACGCCCCGCGCCGTGTTCGCGAGCGCGCTGACCACGATCGCGTCCTTCGGCACGCTGATGCTGTCGCCGCACGCCGGCACCGCCAGCATGGGGCTGCTGTTGACGGTAGCGGTGGTGGCGAGCCTGGTGAGCGTGCTCGTCGTGCTACCGGTCTGGCTCCAACGTCGCACGCCGTCGTGACGGCGCCGCGGCGTCGCGGCCGTTGCATAGCTGCGGCCGATCGGTTTCTTTTCGAGAACCGACCAACAGAGAAGGACCGCCCGTGTCGATCCCGCTCATCCAGAAGCTGCGCGTCGGTGGCTACATCGTGAAGCAGAAGCTGCTCGGGCGGAAACGCTACCCGCTCGTGTTGATGCTCGAGCCGCTGTTCCGTTGCAACCTCGCCTGCGCGGGTTGCGGCAAGATCGACTACCCCAAGCCGATCCTCGACCGTCAGCTCAGCGTGCAGGACTGCCTCGACGCGGTCGACGAATGCGGCGCCCCGGTCGTCTCCATCCCCGGCGGCGAGCCGCTGCTGCACCCGCAGATCGACGAGATCGTCGACGGCATCATCGCGAAGAAGAAGTTCGTCTATCTTTGCACGAACGCCCTGCTCTTGAAAAAGAAGCTGGATCTCTTCACCCCCAGCGACTACCTGACCTTATCGATCCACCTTGACGGGCTCGAGGAGGAACACGACGCCTCGGTCTGCCGCGACGGCGTCTTCCAGCGGGTGGTGGAGGCGATCGAGGCGGCGCGGGAGCGCGGCTTCCGCATCACCATCAACTGCACCCTTTTCAACAACGCCGTGCCCGAGCGGGTCGCCGCGTTCTTCGACTACTGCACGAGCCTCGGCGTCGAGGGTCTCACGGTGTCGCCCGGCTACGCCTACGAGCGCGCCCCCGACCAGCAGCACTTTTTGAACCGCCAGCAGACCAAGAACCTGTTCCGCGACATCTTGCGCCGCGGCAAGGGGCGCGGCTGGGTCTTCAACCAGTCCGCGCTCTACCTCGACTTCCTCGCCGGTAACCAGGACTACCGCTGCACGCCCTGGGGCAACCCGACGCGCAACATCTTCGGCTGGCAGCGCCCGTGCTATTTGTTGAGCGAGGGCTACGCCAAGAGCTTCAAGGAGCTCATGGACACCACCGACTGGGACTCCTACGGTACCGGCAAGTACGAGAAGTGCGCCGACTGCATGGTGCACTGCGGCTTCGAGCCGACGGCGGTGGACGACATGGTCGGTCGGCCCTGGAAGGGGATGCGGCTGGCGCGCCGAGGGATCGAGACCGAAAAGCCGATGGTCGCCGAGATCGACCTATCCGAGCAGCGCCCCGCGGCCTACGTCTTCGACCGGAACGTCAAAGAAGCGCTCGAGCAGCCCCTGCCTGGCGAGGCGCGCCAGCCCCGCCGCCGTGCGTCTTAGCGCGGCGCGCGCGCGGGCGGTGTCCCGGGCACTCGCCGCCAGCAGCGGCCAGTCCCGCGGATAGCGCACCAGCGCCCGGGACACCGCCCAGATC
>CAZCVH010000372.1:0-2538 GCA_964502115.1 uncultured Geminicoccaceae bacterium | reverse complement strand
GCCGAGGCGCAGGCCGGCAGCACCAGCGCCGAGGCGGCGGCGCGTCGGGCCGAAGCCGCGGCCGAACGCCTGCGGGCCGAACTCGAGGCGACGCGCACCCAGCTCGCGCGCATCGAGGGCGTGCTGGCCGAGCGCGAGGCCGTCATCGCCGAGCAGGAGGTGCGCCTCGACGACCTCGACACCCGCCTCGCCGCCGCGTTGGCGCGCGAGGTCGACGAATTGCAGCGCTTCCGCAGCGAGTTCTTCGGCCGGCTGCGCGAGGTCCTGGGCGAGCGCGAGGACGTCCGCGTCGTCGGCGACCGCTTCGTCTTCCAGTCCGAGGTGCTGTTCGATCGCGCCGAGGCCGAGCTCGGCCCGCAGGCGCGCGCACAGCTGCGCGACCTCGCCGCCACCCTCGACGAGGTCACCGAGGGGCTGCCCACCGACCTGCCGTGGGTGCTGCAGATCAACGGCCACACCGACCGCCGGCCGATCCGGACCGCGCGCTATCCGTCGAACTGGGAGCTTTCCGCCGCGCGCGCGATCTCGGTGGCGAGGTTCCTGATCGATCAGGGCCTCGCCGCCGACCGCGTCGCCGCCGCCGGCTTCGCCGAGCACCAGCCGATCGCTTCCGGCACCACCGAAGAGGCCTATCGCCGCAACCGGCGCATCGAGGTCAAGCTCACCACGCGCTGAAGCGGGTCGAGGGACCCGGCGCGACGACAATCGGAGCGAGGCCCATGGCCGACGACGCGAGGGGCGCCGCCGACGGCGCGGCCGGCTGCTACCACGGCCATCGCCGCCGCTGGTGGAAGGAGGCGGTCGTCTACCACGTCTGGCCGCGTTCGTTCATGGACGCGGACGGCGACGGTATCGGCGACCTGCGCGGCATCATCCAGCGGCTCGACCACGTCGCCGCGCTCGGCGTCGACGCGCTCTGGATCAGCCCGCACTACGATTCGCCCAACGTCGACAACGGCTACGACGTCCGCGACTACCGCGCGGTGATGGCCGAGTTCGGCACCATGGCCGACTTCGACGCGCTGGTCGCCGCCGCCAAGGCCCGCGGCCTGCGGCTGCTGGTCGACCTCGTCGCCAACCATTCCAGCGCCGAGCACGCCTGGTTCGTCGAAAGCCGCCGCTCGCGCGAGAACCCCTACCGCGACTACTATATCTGGCACCCGGGCCGCGCCGGCGGCCCCCCGAACGACTGGCGCTCCTTCTTCGGCGGCTCGGCCTGGAGCTGGGACGACGTCACCGCCGAATACTACCTCCACCTGTTCGCGCCCGAGCAGCCGGACCTGAACTGGGAAAACCCGCAAGTGCGGCGCGAGATCTACGAGATCATGCGCTTTTGGCTGGACAAGGGCGTCGACGGCTTTCGCATGGACGTCATCCCCTTCATCTCGAAGGATCGAAGCTTCGCCGACTATCCGCCGGAGCACCGCGCCCGGCCGCACTACCACCACGCCGCCGGCCCGCGGCTGCACGCCTTTTTGCAGGAGATGGGCCGGGAGGTCCTGGCACCCTACGGCGCGGTGTCGATCGGCGAGGCGCTGGGCGTCACCCCGGAGCAGGCGAGGCTGCTGGTCGACGAGCGCCACGGCGAGCTCGACATGCTGATCCATTTCGACGCGCTGTTGGTCGACCGCGGCGAAGGCTGGCGCTGGCGGCCCTGGAGCCTGCCCGACCTCAAGGCGGTGTTCACGCGGCTGGAGGCGGCGCTCGACCACCATTGCTGGCGCACGGTCTGCCTCTCCAACCACGACATGCCGCGGCTGGTCTCGCATTTCGGCGACGATTCGCCGGCGTGGCGGGTGCGCTCGGCGCAGGTGCTCGCGACCCTGCTGCTCACGGTCAAGGGCACGCCGCTGGTCTATCAGGGCGACGAGATCGGCATGACGAACTACCCGTTCGCCGACATCGCCGAGTTCGAGGACGTCGAGGCGCTCGGGGCCTGGCGGGTGTCGGTCGAGGAGGGCGACGTCCCGCCGCAGGAGTTCCTCGCCCACATGCGCCGCACCAGCCGCGACAACGCCCGCACGCCGGTGCAGTGGGACGACGGTCCCGCCGGCGGTTTCACCACCGGGACCCCGTGGTTCCCGGTCAACCCCAACGTCGCCGAGATCGACGCCCGGGCGGACCGCGCCGCCCCGGCCTCCGTCTTTCGCCACTACGCCGCGGTGATCGCGCTGCGCAAGCACGCCCTCGCGCTGGTCTACGGCGATTTCACCGATCTCGACCCGGCGCACCGCCGGCTCTTCGTCTACACCCGCCGCGCCGGCGACGACGGCTATCTGATCGTGCTCAACCTCTCGGGCGACGAGGTCGGCTACGACCTGCCCGCGACGGCGCGCCCCGGCGCGTTCGTCCTCGGCAACCTGGCGCCGCCCGCGGACGCGGGCGCGCGCCTGACGCTGGCGCCGTGGGAGGCGCGGATCTACCGCCTCGCCGGCGAGCCGGGGTGAGCCGGCCGGTTCACCCGCCGGCGGCGGGGCGGTAGATCCGCGCAGATCGGAAGAGCACACGTCTGAACTCCAGTCACGTGAAACGATATCG
>CAZCVH010000371.1:0-2542 GCA_964502115.1 uncultured Geminicoccaceae bacterium | reverse complement strand
GGTCGCGCGGCGGTCGGCGGTGCCGTCGCGGCGACGACGACGGCGGCGGCGGCGACGGCGGCGACGGGGCGAACGGCGCCGGCTTTCGCGCCGATGACGGTTGCCGCCGACGGCGCGGTCGTGACCGCCGACGGTGTCGGCCTGGAGCCGAGCGCCTTCGACGGCGACGGCACCGCGGTCATCGTCATCGATGACGGCTTCTCGCCCTGGTACGACCGCTCCGACGTGGTGTTCGCCCACGATTTCTCCGGTGACGGCGACCGCTGGGCCGGACAGTGGACCTGGAAGAGCCACGGCTCCTGGGTCGCCGACGTCGCCGGCGACGTCGCCCCCGGCACCGACATCATCCACCTCAAGGTCTTCGGCGACGACGGCGGCGGGGCGAGCTTCGCCGACATCGAGCAAGCGCTGCAGTGGTCGGTGCGCTGGGGCGAGCAGTTCGGTGCGGCGGCGGTGAATATGAGCCTCGGCTTCGGCAACGTCACGCACGAGCTCGAGACCATGCTGAGCGACGAGATCGCGGCCCTGGCGCGCCGCGACATCGCCACCACCGTCGCCGCCGGCAACGCCGGACGGAGCTACGACGACGGCGTCAACCTGCTCGCCGCCGATCCCCACGCGATCGCCGTCTCCGCCGTCGACCGCGCCGACCGCTTCACGCCCTGGACCCAGAAGAACGCGGCGCTGACCGACATCGCCGCCCTCGGCACCGACGTGTTCGTCGACTCGCGCTTCGACTGGGGCGTGAAGGTCGCCGGCACCAGCTTCGCCGCCCCCTACGTCGCCGGCACCGCGGCGCGCCTGCAGGAGGCCGCCGATGCGCTCTTGGGCACGCGGCTGAGCCCCGAGGAGATCGTCGCGGTGATGACGCGAGCGGGTGCGCCGGTGCGCGGCGCGGGCGAGGACGGCGCCGGCTACCGGGTCGCGGACGCCGACGCCGCGGTCGATCACTTCATCGCCCATCACCAGGACTTCGCCGCCGACGCCTTCGTCGCCTGAAGACGCCACCGCCGGCCGCGGCGCGCGCCGGGCGGATCGCCGTCCGGCGCCCTTTGACGTTCGCGATAAAATAGGTATATGTACCTACTCCATCGCGAACGGAGCTGATGCCATGGCCGGACTGCTGTCGAGCGGGGACATCGAGCGCGGGGCCGAGCGGCTGGGCGTTTCGACGGCGGCGCTGCGCGCCGTCATCGCCGTCGAGACCGCCGGCGGCGGCTTCGTCGACGGCGAGCTGCCCAAGATCCTGTTCGAGGGCCACATCTTCCATCGCCTGACCGACGGCGCCTTCGCGGCGGAGCGCCCCGACCTCTGCCACCCGCGCTGGACCAAGGCCCACTACAAGGGTGGGCGGGGCGAATACGACCGGCTGTTGGACGCCGTCGGCTTCGACGCCGACGCCGCGATGCAGGCCTGCTCGTGGGGGTTGGGTCAGGTGCTGGGGACCCATTTCGCGATCTGCGGCTTCGCCGGCATCGACGACTTCGTCGACACCATGGCCGCGGGCGAAGGCGGCCAGCTCGACGCCATGGTGGGGTTCATCGCCCATCACGGCCTCGCCGAGCAGCTCCGCGACGAGGCCTGGGCGGATTTCGCGCGGCGCTACAACGGCCCCGGCTACGCCGCCAACGCCTACGACACCAAACTCGCCGCCGCGTTCGCCCGCGCCCGCCGTGACGAGGACGCCGACGGTGGCATCCCCTTCAAGGAGGACCGCGCCCGCGTCGCCGGCCTGCAGGCGGCGCTCAACGCGGAAGGCGCGGAGCTCGCCGTCGACGGCTGGTGGGGCCCCAAGACCCGCGGCGCGGTGCGCGCCTTCCAGCGCCGCCACGACCTGGAGGTGACCGACACCATCACCCACACGCTGTTGGCACGGCTCGGCCTCGAGCCGCGCTGAGCCGCCGCGACCGGAGCACCCCCGATGGTCCTGCCCTTCCTGGTCCCCGTCGCCGCCCAGATCGCCTCGGAGTTCCTGCCGAGCCTCGTCGGCAAGCTCGGCGGCGACAACGCCGAAGAGGTCGCCCGCAACGTCGTCGAGGTCGCCGCCACCGCCGCCGGCATGCCGGACTCCGCGGACGCCGGCGAGATCCTCGAGCGGCTCAAGCTGGACGCCCAGGCCCGGGCCGACCTGCAGGTGCGGCTCGCCGAGATCGAGAACCGCGAGGACGAGCGCGTCCTCGAGGACCGCCTCTCGGCGCGGATGCGCTCGCTCGAGATCGAAAAGGGCGGCAAGCGCAACACCCGCGCCGATCTGATGCTGCTGCTCGCCTTCAGCGGGCTCATCGCCTGCATCGCCGCGGCGGTCTGGCCCTATCCCGACGGCAGGGCCCTCGGCACGCCCGAGATCGGCCTGTTGACCACGGTGGCGGGCGTGCTCTTGAAGATGATCTCCGACGCCTTCGCCTTCGAATTCGGCAGCTCGCAGGGCTCGAAGAGCAAGGAGGTGCTGATCGGGCGCTTTCAAGACCAGCTCGAGCAGCTCGCCCGCGCCCGCGGCGACAGATCGGAAGAGCGTCGTGTAGGGAAAGAGTGTAGATCTCGG
>CAZCVH010000370.1:0-2557 GCA_964502115.1 uncultured Geminicoccaceae bacterium | reverse complement strand
ATCTCGTCCTCGGCCTGGAAGACGTCGACGCCGTAGGCGCCGAGCTTGGCGAGGCCGTGGAGCATCGTCGAGGCGGGGGTGATCGGATAGGAGCCGTAGACCAGCTCCAGATCGGCCAGATGCGCGCCGGTCACCAGCCCTAAGCAGAGCGCGTCGGCGCCGGAGATCGAACGGTAGCGCCCGCCCGGCAGCGGCGACGGCCCGGCCCCCAGCACCGGCTCGACCCGCGCCAGCTCGGCGGTGTCGCCGAAGGCGTGGCCGGCCTCGAGCGCGCGGGTGTTGGCGTCGACGAGCTGCTTGTTGGCCTTGAAGCGCTCGGCGATCCACGCCGCGCTCTTGGCGACGTCGCCGCCGGTGAGCCAGAGCACCAGGCCGAGCGTCCAGAAATTGCGGGCGCGGCCGGCGTCGCGCGCCTTCACGCCCGCCGGCTTGACCGCCGCGGCGGTGAGCTTGGTGATGTCGAGCGCCACCAGCCGGTAGCCGTCGAGCGCACCGTCGTCGAGCGGGCTGGCGGTGTAGCCGGCCTTCTTCAGGTTGCGGTCGGTGAAGGCGGCGGCGTCGGCGATGACCACCCCGCCGGGGCGGAGCTCGTCCAGGTTGACCATGAGCGCCGCCGGGTTCAGCGCCACCAGGACGTCGACCCGGTCGCCCGGCGTGCGCACGGTGCGCCGGCCGATCTGGATCTGAAAGGCGGAGACACCGTAGGTGGTGCCGGCGGGGGCGCGGATCTCGGCGGGGAAATCGGGGAAGGTCGACACGTCCGCGCCGGTGAAGGCCGCGGCCGCGGTGAAGCGGCTTCCCGTCAGCTGAATGCCGTCGCCGCTGTCCCCGGCGAAGCGCACGACCAGCGCGCCCTCGCCGAGCTTCGGCTCGTCCATATCGTCGTCCTCGTCGGAACTCTGCCACCGTGTGCGGCCACGTGGCGATGCCGCACCTCTTCTTGATGGGTGGGATTGACGCAGGCTTTCAGGTCGATCCAGCACCACCATCGTCGCCCGCGCCGAGCGGCCGCAGGCGCTCGCGGTAGGTCCGCGCCCGCCGGACGTAGGTCGCCGTCCCCTGTCGCATCCGCGCCGCCTGCTCGGCCGAGACCGCCCGGACGATCTTGCCGGGCTGGCCCATGACCAGGCTGTCGTCGGGGATCTCCCTGCCCTCGGGGACGAAGGCGTGGGCCGCGATCAGACAGCGCTCGCCGATGCGGGCCCCGTTCATGACGGTGGCGCCGATGCCGATCAGGCTGCCGGCACCCACGCTGCAGCCGTGCAGCATGGCGAGATGGCCCACGGTCACCTCCGCTTCGATCGTCAGCGGGTAGCCCGGATCGGTGTGCAGCACGCAGTTCTCCTGGACGTTGCTGCCCTCGCCGACGACGATCAGCTCGTTGTCGCCGCGCACGACCGCGCCGAACCACAGGCTCGAGCGCGCCTCCAGCCGGCAGCGGCCGAGCACCACCGCGGTCGGCGCGATCCAGGCGGTCGGGTCGATCTCCGGCTCCACGCCGTCGAGAGCGTAGCGCATGATCCTCTCCCTCGGGGATCGCAACGCTTGCCAAGCCCGAGGCCTTCGCGCAAGCCGCCGCGGCGACAGCGGGTGGGAGCGTGCCATGCAGCGGATCGATGCCGGCGTCACCGGCGCCTTCGTCATCGCGCCGACGCCGTTCACCGACCGCGGCGAGGTCGACATGGCGAGCATCGACCGTCTCGTGGCGGGCTATCTCGAGGCGGGGGCCGCCGGCATCACCATCCTCGGCATCATGGGCGAGGCCACCAAGCTGCTCGCCGACGAGAGCCGGGCGATCACCGCCCGCTTTCTCGACCGCGTCGACGGCCGCGTGCCGGTGGTGGTGGGGGCGAGCGCGCCCGGCATGGTGCCGCTGGTCGCCCGTGCGCGCGACGCCATGGCGGCGGGCGCCGCCGGGGTGATGATCGCCTGCCCGGCGGGTACCAGGACCGAGGCCGCGGTCGAGGCGTACATGGTCGAAGTCGCCGCGGCGCTCGGCCCCGAGGTGCCGATCTGCTTTCAGGACTACCCGCTCACCACCGGCGTGAACTTCTCCGTCGCGACCTACCGGCGCATCGTCGAGCGCTGCCCGAACCTGGTGATGTTCAAGCACGAGGACTGGCCCGGGCTCGCCAAGCTGGCCCAGATCCGCCGGTGCGAGCGCGAGGAGGGGCTGCGCCGGCTCTCCATTCTCACCGCCAACGGCGGGATGTTCCTCGCCTCCGAGCTGCATCTCGGCGCCGACGGCTGCATGACCGGCTACGCCTTCGCCGAGGCGCTGGTGGAGATCTGCCGGGCCTTTCGAGCCGGCGAGCGCGAGCGCGCCGAGGACCTCTTCGACGCCCATCTGCCGCTGATCCGGCTCGAGCAGCAGCCGGGCGCGGGCCTCGCGCTCAGAAAGGAGATCTACCGCCGCCGCGGGCTGATCGCGTCGGCCACCGTGCGTCGGCCGGGCCCGACGCTGGTGCCCTCGGATCACGCCGAGCTCGACCGTCAACTCGCCCGCCTGGCGCGGCGGCTCGACCAGCTCGGCGAGCCCGTGCCGCGCGGTCTCGCC
>CAZCVH010000369.1:0-2560 GCA_964502115.1 uncultured Geminicoccaceae bacterium | reverse complement strand
GATGCTACGCCGCTACGCCGCTTCGCATCCGCCGGCCCGAAGGTGCACCAGTGAGGCGGGGCGCGCGCGCCGTCCGGCTCGCCCTCGTCGCCGTCGTTCTCGCCGGTGCGGCGGTGGCGGCGCGGGCGCAGCCGCTGGTGGCCGACCTCTCGCGCCACCTGATCGCGATCACGGCGAATTTCGACGGCACCGAGGTGCTGCTGTTCGGCACCGTCGAGCGCGGCGCCGACGTCGTCGTCGTCGTGCGCGGACCGCCCGAGACGACGGTGGTCCGCCGCAAGACCCGCACGCTGGGTGTCTGGCTCAACACCGAGAGCGCGCGCTTCGCCGGCGTGCCGAGCTTCTACGCCGTGGCCGCCACCGGCGCGGTCGAGGATCTCCTGCCGCCGGCGGTGCGGGCGCGCCACCGCATCGGCGTGCAACATCTGGACCTCGTGCCGATGGAGCCGCTCGGCGCGGCCGAAGCCGCCGCCTTTCGCGACGGTCTGGTCCGCAACAAGCGGGGTACGGGGCTCTACCCGGCGGCGCCGGCGGCGGTCCGGTTCGTCAGCGGCGGGCTCTTTCGAACCACGGTCGCGTTCCCGGCCAACGTCCGGCCGGGGCGTTACGCCGTGGAGGTCTTCGACGTGCGCGACGGCGCCATCGCCGCCGCGCAGCAGAGCGCCTTGATCATCACCAAAGTCGGGGTCGAGGCGCGGCTTTCCGAATTCGCGCGGAGCGAGGCGCCGCTCTACGGCCTCGGCGCCATCGTCTTCGCGGTGGCGGCCGGTTGGGCGGCGGCCACGGCGCTCAGGAGGACGTGAGCGATGGCGAGCGCAGGGGTCGACGACCGGCGGGTCTTTCTGGTCGTCGCCGACGAGACCCGGGAGATGCACAACGCGCTGCGCTTCGCCTGCCGGCGCGCGGTGCACACCGACGGCCAGGTGGCGCTGCTGGGCGTCGTCGAGCCGAGCGAGTTCAAGCACTGGCTCGGGGTCGGCCGGGTGATGGAGGAGGAGGCCCGCGCCACCGTCGAAGCACGGGTCAACGCCCTCGCCGGCGAGGTCTTCGAGATGACCGGGGCCATGCCCACGGTCTACATCCGCAGCGGCAAGCGCCGCGACGAGGTCGTCGGTCTGATCGAGGAAGAGCCCGAGATCAAGCTGCTCGTGCTCGGCCTGGCGGCCGGCCCGGAGGGGCCGGGCCCGCTGGTGAGTTCGCTCATCGGCGGTGGGGTCGTGTTGCGGGTTCCCGTGACGCTGGTGCCCGGCGGGCTCGAGGCCGAAGAGATCGACGCGCTCACCTGACGCCGGCACCGCGCGGGCGCGGCGACGGCCCGGTTCAGCCGCCGCTGGCCGGCTCGCGCGCGCGATCGGCCGCGAACGTGCGGTTGCCGAGCGCGGCCAAGCGGGTTTCGATCGCGCGGACCTCGCGCCGGAACGCGGTGAGCGCGTCGCCGGCGAGGTTCTCCGCCGGCGGCCGGGCGATGCCCAAGGGATCGACCTGTGCGCCGTGCTTCAGCACCTCGAAATGCAGATGCGGCCCGGTCGACCGCCCGGTCGAGCCGACGTAACCGATGACCTCGCCCTGCTCGACCCGGCGCCCGGAGCGCATGCCGTCGGCGAAGCCGGCGAGATGGGCGTAGGCGGTGGCGTAGACGTCGCCGTGCGCGATCCGGACGTAGTTGCCGTAGCCGCCGTTGCGCCCGACCCGCACCACGCGGCCGTCGCCGGCGGCGAGGATCGGGGTGCCGGTCGGCGCCGCGAAATCGACACCCGGGTGCATGCGGGTGTAGCCGAGGATGGGGTGGCGCCGCATGCCGAAGCCGGACGACATCCGGGCGCCGCTGACGGGCGTGCGCAGAAGGAACTTGCGCCGGCTTTCGCCGTCACGGTCGAAGAATGCGGCCTCGTCCCCGCGCTCGAAGCGGAAGGCCTCGAGCACGCGCCCGTCGACGGCCAGCCGGGCGTAGCGGACGTCGCCGCTGGCGACCACGGGGCCGCCCGGCAGCCGCTCGCGTTCGAACAGCACCGCGATCTCGTCGCCGGCCCGGGTCTCGCGCTGGTAGTCGACGTCCCAGCTGAAGATGCGCAGGACCTCGGCGACCACCGCCGCCGGCACGCCGGCGGTCGTCGCCGCGGCGTGGAGGCTGGTGCGCACCGTCGCCTCGACCAGCTGCTCTTCGGCGACCGTGGCGCGCTGGCGCAGACGGGCCTCGAAGCCGCCGCCGTCGGTGCGCACGAGCTCGATGCGCTCGCGGCGGGTGGGCGCCAAGGCGAGCCGCACCAGCCCGCGGGCGGCGGCGTCGGTCTGGACCTCCAGCCGCTGGCCCGGCCGCAGACGGCGCGGATCGTAGACCTCCCGCAGGCCTTCGACCGCGGCGTGGGCCTCCGCCCGCGCGATGCCGAGACCCAAGAGCATGCCGATCAAGGTGTCGCCCGCGGTCACTTCGAGATCGATCTGGCGGTCGAGCGGCGCCGGCGTTGGCGCCGACGCCGCGGTCGGCGACCGGGCGTCGACGCCGCCGGTCGGCCGCTCGAGCTCGGCCCCAGATCGGAAGAGCGTCGTGTAGGGGAAGAGG
>CAZCVH010000368.1:0-2565 GCA_964502115.1 uncultured Geminicoccaceae bacterium | reverse complement strand
ACCACCGAGATCTACACTCTTTCCCTACACGACGCTCTTCCGATCTGGCGCGTCGCAGCGCGCGCCGGAGCCGGCGCCACGGCGGTGGCCCGTCGCCCGGCAGGCGCGCCGCGGCGACGTCGCGGCAGAAGGCGGCGTAACCGGCGCCGGCCGGGATCGGGACGCCGACCGCGGCGCCGTAGTCGCCCAGTGCGGCGGCATCGAGGCCGCACCGGGCGCCGCGGCACCAGCGGGCGAAGGACAGCTCCTGGCCCCACCAGCCGGCGGCCTCGGGGCCGAGGGCGCGCACCATCGCAGCCGTCTGCTCGGGCGCCTCGGCGGCGCCGGCGTGCGTCCAGATGTCGGCGTAGAGGTAGCTCGGCCGCCGGCCGGCGAGGGCGTCGTCCACACGCTCGGCGAGGTCGGGCGCGAGCGCGTCGGCCTCGATGATCGTCACCTTGTCGCGGCCGGGCCACGACCGCAGCCCCGCCGCCTCGCCGACGAGCGCGATCACCTCCGGTGCCCGCTCGACGACGACGACCCGCTCGACCTCGGGCTTGTGCGCGGCGGCGTAGGCGAAGAGCGCCATGCCGAGCCCGGCCACGACCACCGCGCCCCGCGCCCGGTCGACGTGGAAGGCGTGGCTCTCCTGCTCCATCAGGCTGGTCGACATCCACGGCCGGCGGCGTTCGTAGAGGACGTGGCGAAAGGGCTCGATCGCCGCGCCCGAGACGTAGCCGACGACGGGGGCGGGCCCGTGCCGCACGACGCGCCATGGCCCGCGGGTCGCCTCGCGGTAGGCGGGCAGCGGGAACAGCCCGAAGCCGTAGGCGGCCCGCATCACCCGCTGGCGGTCGGCGTGCGGAGCCCGGCTTTGCGCGTCCTGCCCGGGCGCGTCGAGCGCGGGCGGGCCTGCGGCGGCAGGCGGCCCGACCGGGCGGCGAGGGTCGTCCGTCAGCCGCCCGTCACGCTCATGTGGCGGCCGACGGCCGGGGCCCGGCGGCGGCGGTCGATGACGAAGTCGTGGCCCTTCGGCTTGCGGGTGATGCCCTCACGGATGGCCTCGATCAGCCGCGCGTCGTCGTTCGAGGCCCGGAGCGGGGCGCGCAGGTCGGCGGCGTCCTCCTGGCCGAGGCACATGTACATCGTGCCGGTGCAGGTGACGCGCACCCGGTTGCAGCTCTCGCAGAAGTTGTGGGAGAGCGGCGTGATGAAGCCGAGCCGGCCGCCGGTCTCCTCGATGCGCACGTAGCGCGCCGGGCCGCCGGTGGCATAAGGGATGTCGGTGAGCGTCCAGCGCTCGGCGAGATCGGCGCGGACGCGCGAGAGCGGCAGGTACTGGTCGGTGCGGTCCTCGTCGATCTCGCCCAAGGGCATCGTCTCGATCAGGGTGAGGTCGAAGCCCTCCGCCCCGCACCAGGCGATCAGCCGGTCGAACTCGTCGTCGTTGGTGCCCTTGAGTGCGACGGCGTTGATCTTGACGTGGAGGCCGGCGCGTTTGGCGGCCTCGATGCCGCTCACCACCTTGGTGAAGTCGCCCCAGCGCGTGATCTTGCGGAACTTGACCGGATCGAGGGTGTCGAGCGAGATGTTGACCCGCCGCACCCCGGCCGCGACCAGATCGTCGGCGAAGCGCTCGAGCTGGCTGGCGTTGGTGGTGAGCGTGAGCTCGTCGAGCCCGTGGCCCAGCATGCCGCCGAGGCCGCGCACCAGCCGCATCACGTTGCGGCGCACCAGCGGCTCGCCGCCGGTGAGGCGGATCTTCTCGACCCCGAGCGCGACGAAGGCGCCGGCCAGGCGCTCGAGCTCCTCGAGCGTCAGCAGGTCCTTTTTCGGCAGGAAGCTCATCTGCTCCGCCATGCAGTAGCCGCAGCGGAAATCGCAGCGGTCGGTGACCGACAGCCGCACATAGGTGATATGCCGTTGGAACGGATCGACGAGCGGCTCGACCACCCCCGGGCTCCCTGATTCCTTGCGCCATCGCGGCATCTCCGTAACTAGGGGCGCCGCGGAAGGTTGTGAACCACCACCGTCGGCGCGCGAGGGACGAGGCCGTTGAAGCTCCATTTCTGCGCCGCGGAGACGCCCAAGGCGCGCGCCGCCTTGAAGACCCTGGTGCGCCGCTACGGCCAGCACGCCGCGGACGAGGCCGACGTCCTCGTCCCCCTCGGCGGCGACGGCTTCATGCTGGAGACGCTGCACGGCGCCATCGGCGAGCCGCGCCCGATCTACGGCATGAACCTCGGCACCGTCGGCTTCTTGATGAACGCCTACGCCGCCACCGACCTGCCCGAGCGCATCGCCCGCGCGACGCCGACGCCGCTGCATCCCTTGCGCATGCGCGCGCTCCTGGCCGACGGCGAGACCGACGAGGGCCTCGCCATCAACGAGGTGTCGCTTCTGCGCGAGACCCGCCAGGCGGCGGCGCTCGCGCTCTTCGTCGACGACGTCGAGCGCCTGTCGGACCTCGTCTGCGACGGCTTGATCATCTCCACCCCGGCGGGCTCGACCGCCTACAACCTCTCGGCCCACGGCCCGATCCTGCCGATCGGCGCGCGGCTGTTGGCGGTCACCCCGATCAGCCCG
>CAZCVH010000367.1:0-2589 GCA_964502115.1 uncultured Geminicoccaceae bacterium | reverse complement strand
GCGCACGCTCGACGTCTTCCGCGACGACCCGTTCACGGCGTACCACCGCTTGAAGAAGCGTCTCGCCGCCTGACGAGCTGGCGCGACACGCACTCGCCGAGCCACCATCCGGTATGCACGCCGCCGCGACCTGACGCTTGTGCGAAAGGGCGACCCGTCGGTACATTCATGTACATACGATAAATAGCTTCACGCGTGACGTCGATCATATATCCAAAAGCGTCGACGCTCCTCGTGACGCGCCTCGGCCAGGACACCGATAATGGCGATGTCGACCGAAGCGATCGCGAACGATTCGCAAGAGCACCTTTCCCGGAATGCCGCCGCCGAACGGGTCCGATTGGTATGGTGCCCCGTTCGTTCGACCCACGCCAGTTGGCTCAACACCTTGTTGGGTGATCTCGTCGCGGAAAACAGCGTCGAACAGCTTCCGACCATTGCCGGTCCGCATACGATTTACGCGATCAATACTCTGAAGATCCCACTGTCAAGCTTGTCTGGCTCGTTCTACGAGAGTCTCGCCGAGACACCGGGGGTCGGACTGTTCGTCGGTAGCGACGAGTGGCTCGACGACGATTACGCGTATTACAAGCGCTTTTCCTACGTCGTTCGCCTGATGCACGGTGCCCGTTTTCGCAATGCGGGTATTTTGACCTTGCCGCTCGGTTACGGCGGTGACCAGCTCCTGCCCGAGCGCCGGCTGGCGGCGTCGGAGCGCCGCTATCTGTGGAGCTTCGTCGGCAAGCCGGTGGGCTCGCGCCCGGAGATGCTGCGCGAGCTGGCGCCGGCGCGGCCGAACTCCGCCTTCGTGCCGGGCTGGGGCGGGGTCGGCGAGGGCGACCGCATCGACTACCACGACTACCAGCATCTGCTCGCCGACAGCGCCTTCGCCCCGGCTCCGATGGGCAACGTCATGCTCGAGACCAACCGCGTCTACGAGGCCCTCGAGCACGGCGCGATCCCGATCCTCGAGCGGCGGCCGTTGATCGACTATTTCGGCCATCTCTTCGGCCGCCATCCGCTGCCGACGGTGAGGTCCTGGAGCCGGGCGCGCGAACTCGTGAACGACTGGCACCGCCGGCCCGAAGCGACCGACGCCCTGCAACGGGAGATCCTCCACTGGTGGGCGGAGGAGAAGGCGAGCTGGCGTGTCCGCGCGCAGGAGTTCGTGCGTCGCGGCATGCGCGGCGAGCTCGAGGACGAGCTGGCCGCCTGGAGCGTGACCTCGAACCGCGCGCTACGTCAGCTGGCGGCGGGACTCGAGCTCGGCCGCCATCATTCGCTGCCCGCCTTGGGCCGGCGTTTGTCGGTGAGCGTCGCGCGTTGGCGTAAAAACGGTACCGTCATCGCCCACCGTGCGCACCGTTAGGACGTCGGATTCGCGAACCCCGCACCTACGCCGTGCCGCCTTCGGCAACCATGGCGCACCGCCGCGCCTCTGCTGACGACGGCGACGCTCGGCCATTCGCCGTGCTGTCGACCTACGCCTTGCCCGCGTTCCTCTCGGGCGTGCTGGCACTGCCGACGATCAGCAACTATTTGTTCGGCGGGAACCCCTACCTCGTCGCGAGTTCGGTCTTCACCTTTCTCCCCGCGCTGGTGTGGCTCGTGCTCGCCACCCCGCCTACCGCGGGCCATCTCAGGCGCACGCTGCTGTTGCTCCTCGTAGCGGCGGTGCCGCTCGTCGGTTCGGTCTTCGTCCATTTACCGAACTACGACTTCGTCGAACTGCAGCAGACACTCGTGCGCATCTTTGCGCTCGTCGTCTACATGGCGCTGGCCGCCCTTTTGGTTTGCCAAAGCGACGACCGCCTGATCGCGCGAACGTTCGGCCTGATGGGCCTGTGGATGCTCGGCCTGTTCGCCGTGTCTTCGGCGCTCGACCCGCTCTTCGTCTGGGGGCGGTTCATGCCGGGGAACATGCAGCCGAACTGGTGGGGCGAGGTCCTCCTCGCGGCGACCTTCGGCGCGGCCTTCGTGCCGGCGCGGCTGTTGCGTTACGGCCTGATGGCGGTGGCCTTCGCCGGCCTCGTCCTCGTCCAGTCGCGCAGCGGCATGGTGGGCGCCTTCCTCGTCGTGGCCTTCGCCGTCCTGCACCACGAGGGTCTGCGCCGGCTCGCGATCGTGGGCGGGCTCGCGGCCTTCGCCCTGCCGCTGCTCTACGTCCTGCTCGATGTCGTGATGGGGCTCGGGATCAAGCGGGCGCTCGTCGGCTTCGTGGCGGGCGACGTGCTGCTTTTGGATGATCCGCGTCGAGGTCTCGACAGCGGCGCCACCGGCCGCGCCGAGGGTTGGCTCGTGGCCCTTCGGATGTTCGCCGAGACGCCGTTCCTCGGTGCCGGTTTGGGGGTCAGCAGCGAGCGTGTCGCGGACGTCACCGGCTCGGCCCTCCACAACGGCCATCTCGTGCTGCTCAGCGACCTGGGCGTCATTCTCTACGGAATAGTGGCGACGGTCATCGTCGGCGCGTTGGTTCGCCTCGCGGCGGGCGGCGATCTGCGCTTGCTCGGCTTGCTTTTGGGTTATCTGATCGTCTTGCTGGTGCAACCGCGCTCCATCAACGTCAGCGTCGTGCCGATGTTGGCCTGG
>CAZCVH010000366.1:0-2602 GCA_964502115.1 uncultured Geminicoccaceae bacterium | reverse complement strand
GCCGGCGGCGGCCGACGGGCGTGCTCGCGCCCGCCGCCAGCGGCGGCGACCCGGCGCCGGTCGCCCGTAGAGGCGGCTCCCGGGTCACGGACCGCCGCGCGATGCGGAACTGGATGCGAAGGCGTCACGGCCACCTCGACTGCGGATCCGCGTCGCGGACCCTGCGGCATACTCGCCGCGGAGGTTGAGCCCGACAATAGCTCTACTCGTTTTCGGTGGCAGCCGGGACAGTCGTTTGCCGCAACAACGCCGTCCCCGCGGCCGGACGGACGTCGCGCACGGCGGACGCGGTCGTGCCCGGAAGACCGATGTCGAAGCGCCCGCCCTCGCTCGACGGATACGACAGGGCGCGGCGCGCGCAAGCCCACGAGCCGCCGGCGACGGTCGCGTCTTTGACGAGCCGGGGGCGGCGGCTTCGGGGAAAGCGGCGGGGCGGAGCGCGCCTTGTGCGGCCGGCGGCGCTTCGGCTAGAGCACGACGGGTGTCGAACGCCGCATCGCTCTTGCGAGCGTCGGATCAGCTCAGCCAACCGTCGGGCCCGTTCCCCCATGACGTCGACGTCGACCCCGACCGATCGCGGTGTGAGCGCGCGGCCGGCGGATTTCCCCACGCTCGTCGATGCGCTCGATTACGCCGCCGGCGCACGGACGGGGATGGCCTTCCACGGACCGCGCGGCGACGTCGTCGAGGTGCTGGCTTACGCCCGCCTCGGCGAGGAGGCGCGCCACGTCGGCGAGCGCCTGCTCGGGCGCGGGCTCGCGCCCGGCGACCGCGTCGGCCTCGTCGCCGAGACCGAGGCCGATTTCGTGCGCGCTTTCATGGGCTGCGTCCTGGCGCGGCTGATCCCGTGCCCGATGCCGTTGCCGGCCGCGTTCGGCGACCGCGACGCCTATGCCGACCAGCTCCACCGCATCGCCACGGTCGCCGACATGGCCGCGGTGATCCTGGCGCGACCTTATGGCGAGCTCGTGGGCGAGGCGCTGGCCGACCATCGGCTGGGTTACGTCGGAGCCCTGGGCGATCTCGACGCGCCGCGGTCCTCCCTCGCGCGCGCCGCCCCGGCGCCCGAGAGCGTGGCCTACCTGCAGTTCTCGTCGGGGACGACCACCCGACCGCGCGGCATCGCCGTCACACATCGCGCGCTGATGGCCAACCTTCACGGCATGGCGGCGCACGCGCTCGCGATCGGCGACGGCGACCGCGGCACGAGCTGGCTGCCCTTCTACCACGACATGGGTCTCGTCGGCTGCATGCTCCTGCCGCTGGCGACGCAGATGAGCATCGATTATCTGGCGACGCGCGACTTCATCCGCCGGCCGGCGCTGTGGCCGCAGCTGATCGACCGGGGCCGCGCCACGATCTCCTACGCGCCGTCCTTCGGCTATCAGCTCGCCGCGCAACGGGCGCGCGGGGTGGAGGCGCTGGACCTCGCCTGCTGGCGCGTCGCCGGGGTCGGCGGCGACATGGTGAAGACCGCCAATCTGGACGCGTTCGCCCGCGCCTACGCGCCCGCCGGCTTCGATCCGGCGAGCCTCGTGGCGAGCTACGGCATGGCCGAGGCGGCCCTCGGCCTGACCTTCGCCGAACGCGGGCGAGGCTGCCGCACCGATACGGTCGACGCGGCGGCGCTCGAGCGCGGCGAGGCGGTGGCCGCGCGCGATCGCGAAGCCGCACGCACCTTCGCCCGCTGCGGCGTGCCCTTGCCGGGCCACGAGGTCGCCGTCCGCGACGGCGAAGGGCGCGCGCTGGGCCCGCGCCGGGTGGGGCGGATCGCCGCCCGCGGCCCGAGCGTCATGCAGGGTTATTTCCGCGACCCCGAGGCCACCGCCGCGGTGCTGTCGACCGACGGCTGGCTGGATACCGGCGATCTCGGCTACGTCGTCGACGGCGAGCTGGTGATCACCGGCCGCTCGAAGGACCTGATCATCGTCAACGGGCGCAACATCTGGCCGCAGGACATCGAGTGGATGCTCGAGCAACGCTTGGCCGGCGTGCGCGAGGGCGGTGTGGCCGCCTTCGGCCGTGAGCCGGAGCGCCGGGACGGCGAGGAGGGCCTCGTCGTCGTGCTCGAGCGGCGCGGCGCGGCGGAGGCCGACGCCGAACTCGAGACCGAGGCGGCGGCGATGGTCCGCGACCTCGTCGGCGTCGCCGCCGAGGTCGTCGTCACCCGCCCCGGCGCGCTGCCGCGGACCTCCTCCGGCAAGCTCAGCCGCACCGGCGCGCGCGCCCTCTACCGCGACGGCCGCTTCGACGCATGACGCCGGTGGCCGCGGTGACGGGCGGCACCGGCTTCGTCGGTCGCCACGTCGTCGCCGCCCTCGCGGCGGCGGGATGGCGGGTGCGCCTGCTCGCCCGGCGCGATCCGCAACTCGATGTCGGCGGCACCCCGGTCGAGCTCGTCGCCGGCCATCTGCACGAAGCGGCGGCGCTCGACGCGCTGGTCGACGGGGCGGAGCTGGTGGTCCACGCCGCCGCCGCGATCAAGGCCCGCGACCGGCGCGCGTTCCTGCACGCCAATCGGGACGGCACGGCGGCGCTGGCCGCGGCCGCGCGGCGCCGCGCGCCCGACGTCCGGCTCGTGATGCTCTCCTCGCTGGCGGCG
>CAZCVH010000365.1:0-2611 GCA_964502115.1 uncultured Geminicoccaceae bacterium | reverse complement strand
TGCGCGTTCGCGATGGGATCGCCGTCGAGGAGCCGGCTGATGGCGAGAAAGCCCAGCCGTCGGCAGGCGTTCTGCTCGTTGAAGAGCTGCAGAAACAGGCTCTCCGGGGTCTTGAAGGTGAGATCGAAGCCCGAGTGGCTCGGGACGTGAAATCGACTTTCCGGCCGTCGCATCCCGCATCCCTGCGCGCCGGCCCGGCCATCCGGCTGCGCCGCCGGATCGTTCTACACATTCTGCATATATGTTTACGACGGCGAAGACGCTGGTCAGTTTCGACGTTCGGGCGAACACCGCCGTTCCTTGCGCGCCCTCCGCATCCCACCCGCCACGCGCCACCCGATAGCTGTAGCCGGCGCGATCTTACGGTCGCTGAAAGGCAGTCCGGCGCGAGTTCGGCCTTTTACGTTCGAAGCGCGTCGCAAGGCCTTCGGCTCTAGCTCAATCGGAAGGGGGGATTTTCGACTCGCTGGCCGGGTTGTGTCCGCTCACCGGCGCAATCCGGCGCGCGGGGTCGAGATCCAACGCGCGCGACGGGGTAGGCCGGCATCTTTACGAGGGCTCGGCGATGCGGGCGGGACACGGGGCGTCCGCCTGCAACAGGCCGTGGCCGAAGATGTCGTCGACGCCGGCGTCGCCCAGGTCTTGGGCGCGTTCGCGCAGGCTGGCGCGGATCGCGTCGGGGCCGGCGGCGGGCTGCGACGCGCCCAGGGCCGCGGCGGCGGCCGTGACGAACGGCGCGGCGAAGGACGTGCCGGTCTTCGGACGCACCCCCCGGATGGAGGCCGCCGTCGGCACGTCCACGCCGGGGGCAGCGAGCTCGACGTGGGCGCCCCGCTGGGCGCGGCGATAGGGGCGGAGCTCGCGGTCCACGGCGGTGACGGCGACGACCTCGCGGTAGGCGCCCGGAAAGGCCGGCGGCGCGGCGGGGCCGGCGTTGCCCGCGGCGGCGACGAGCACGACACCCCGCCGTTCCGCCGCGCGCACCGCCTGCTCCACCAATCGGTTCGCTGGACCGGCGAGACTGAGATTGACGACGTCGACCCCGCGGGCGACCAGCCGGTCGAGGGCCAACGCCAGCTCGAAGGCGTCCGTGGCGTCGCCCGACGCTTCGGCGGCGAAGGGGTCCACCGCCACCAGGCGTGCCGCCGGCACCAGACCCGGCACCCGGCTCGCGGGCGCGCCGACCAGGAGAGCGGCGACGGCCGTGCCGTGGCGCGCATCCGAACGCGACCCACGGCGCCCGCTGTCGACGACCTCGACATCCTGGTCGCGGAAGACGGTGTGGTTCGTGTTGATACGGGTATCCACGAGGCCGACCACCGCGCCGGCGCCGCACCGACGGCCCTCGCCGCGGGTGTCGGGCCAGCCGACCAGCTCGCGGGGCGCGCAGGCCTCGCCCACGCAGGCCGCCTGTGGGCGGTAGAGATGGTTGCGGTCGACGACCTCGCTGTTCGTGATCGCCGCCACCTCGGCGCGGGCGGCGGCGAGGCTCGCGGTGGCTGGCACCCTGAGGCGCGCCGGCCGCAGGCCGAGCGTGCCGGCCTCGGCGATCTCCACCGGCGCGTAGCCCGCGTCGATCAGCCGCTGCAGCTCCGCCGCCGACACCTCGCCGGCCACGATCTCGCGCGGCCGGCTCTCGCCGCCGTCGTCGAGGGGTGCGAACGGGCGCGCGAGCCCCAACAGACCCCTGACGGCGTCGATCAGGCCGGCGACATCGGCCGTCTCGCCGCCGCCTCGGCCGCGGTCACCGTCGTCCCGGCCAGCGCCACGGCCCGCAGCCGGACCCTCGTCGGCGCGGTCGTCGTCATCGCTGCCGTCGTCAGCGCCGCCACCGTCGCTATCGTCATCATCATCGCCGCCGCCGTCGCTATCGTCATCATCGCCGCCGCCGTCATCGCCCCCGTCGTCATCGCCCCCGTCGTCATCGCTGCCGTCGTCGCCGCCCCCGTCATCGCCGCCGTCGTCATCGCCCCCGTCATCGCCGCCGCCGTCATCGCCCCCGTCATCACCATCGTCGTCGGCGAGTGCCGGCGCCGGACCGAGCGACCAGGACAGCCAGGCCTTTCCAGGCTGTGGGACCTCGTGGTCGACGAGCGTCGCGAGCGCCATGACGAGCGCCACGCGTAAACTCCAGCGGTAGGTCAGGCGCGACATCGAACGGCGTTCTCCTCCGGCTCGCGGTGCGCGGCCATGGCGATGATGGTAACGCGGCGGCCGACGTGGCATTCCGTTGCACGTTCGGCCTCTCGGACCAATGCCTCGGCGCGGCAGGGACGATGACCTTCGACCTCGGGCGGGAACTCGTGGCTCTCCTGCCGCGGCTGCGGCGCCTTGCGCTCGCGCTGTGTCGGTCGGCGGACGAGGCCGACGACCTCGTGCAGGCGACCTGCGAGCGCGCGCTGGCCTCGGCCGAGCGGTTCACGCCCGGCACCCGGCTCGACGCCTGGCTCTTCCGCATCCTGCGCAACCTCTGGCTCGACCGCACGCGGCGGCGGGCGACGCGGGGCACGGAGATCGACGTCGACGAGGCCGTGGGCCTCGCCGATCCGGCGGGCGGGCACGCCGGCGAGGACCGGCTCTTTCTGGGCGAGGTCTGGGCGCAGGTGCACGC
>CAZCVH010000364.1:0-2617 GCA_964502115.1 uncultured Geminicoccaceae bacterium | reverse complement strand
CATCTCGTTCCACATCCTGTTCCCGACGATCACCATCGCGCTGGGCTGGGTGCTGGTCGGCTTCAAGCTCGCCCACGCCCGCGCCGCCCCCGGCGACGACCGCTGGCTCGACGCCTATCGCTTCTGGGTCAAGGTCTTCGCGCTGTCCTTCGCCATGGGGGTCGTCTCCGGCATCACCATGAGCTTTCAGTTCGGCACCAACTGGCCGGGCTTCATGGAGCGCGTCGGCAACATCGCCGGCCCGCTCCTGGCCTACGAGATCCTGACCGCGTTCTTCCTCGAGGCGGTGTTCTTGGGGATCATGCTCTTCGGCATCCGCCGGGTGCCGGCCTGGGCGCACACCGGCGCCACCGTGCTGGTGGCGGTGGGCACGACGGCGTCGGCCTTTTGGATCCTCGTGCTCAACAGCTGGATGCACACGCCCGCCGGCTTCGAGCTGCGCGACGGCGTCGCCCACGCCACCGATTGGTGGGCGGTGATCTTCAACCCCTCGATGCCCTACCGCCTGGTGCACATGCTGCTGGCCTCGGGCCTCACCGTCGCCTTTTTGGTCGCCGGGCTCTCGGCCTTTCGCCGGCTCGTCGGCGATCGCGGCGGCGACGTACGGGTCGCGCTCAAGACCGGCGTCGCGATGGCCGCCGTGCTGATCCCGTTGCAGATCCTCGCCGGTGACCTGCACGGGCTCAACACGCTCGAGCACCAGCCGCAGAAGGTGGCGGCGATGGAGGGCAACTGGGAGACCCGGGGACACGCACCGCTGTTGCTGTTCGCCATCCCCGACGAGGCGACCCGCTCGAACCACCTCGAGCTCGGCGTGCCGGCTGGGGCGAGCCTGATCCTCCAGCACGATCCGGCGGGCGTGGTGCCCGGGTTGAACGACTTCGTCGCCGACGACGGCACGGCGCTGCACCCGCCGGTGAAGCCGATCTTCTACGGCTTTCGCGTGATGATCGGCGTCGGCCTGTTGATGCTCGTGGTCTCCTGGTGGGCGGCGTGGCGCTGGTGGCGCCGCGGCGAGATCGGCGTCTGGCCGGCGCGCGCCCTGGTGGCGATGACGTTCTCGGGCTGGGTCGCGACGCTCGCCGGCTGGTACGTCACCGAGATCGGCCGCCAGCCCTGGCTGGTCACCGGCGTGCTCGGCACCGCCGACGCCGCGAGCGACGTCGCGGCACCGATCATCGCCGGCTCGCTCGCGATGTATCTGGCGACCTACGCCGTGCTCATCACCGCCTACGTCGCCACCCTCTTCTACCTCGCCCGTAAGGCGGCGGGGCGGCCGCTCGCCCCGGCGCCGGCGCCGGCGCTCGGCGGCGCCGCCGCGGTGCCGGCGGAGTGAGCGCGATGTCGACGTTCCTGGGCGATCCGGCGGTGTGGCTGCCGCTCACCTTCGCGGGCCTGATGGGCTTCGCGATCCTGATCTACGTCGTGCTCGACGGCTACGACCTCGGCGTCGGCATCCTGTTCGCCGGGGCGGAGCCGGCCGAGAAGGACCGGATGGTCGCCAGCATCGGGCCCTTCTGGGACGCCAACGAGACCTGGCTCGTCCTCGCGGTCGGGCTGTTGCTGGTGGCGTTTCCGGTGGCGCACGGCGTCATCCTGTCGACGCTCTACGTCCCCGTCGCGGTGATGCTCCTGGGCCTGATCCTCAGGGGCGTGGCCTTCGAGTTCCGCCAGAAGGTCGCGGCGGCGCGCAAGGCCGGCTGGAACGCCGCGTTCTTCGCCGGCTCGCTGATGACCGCACTCGCCCAGGGCTACATGCTCGGCCGCTACGTCATGGGGCTGGAGACCGGCGTGGTCGCCGAGGCGTTCGGCGCATTGACGGCCGTCTGCGTCGCCTGCGGCTACGGTTTCATCGGGGCCGCCTGGCTGATCCACAAGACCGAGGGCGAGCTGCAGGCCAAGGCCGTGCGCTGGGCGCGGCGCTGTCTGTGGTTCGTCGCGGTCGGCTTCGCGGCGATCTCGCTGGCCTCGCCGCTCGCGAGCCCGCGCATCCTCGAGAAGTGGTTCGCTCTGCCGGAGTTCATCCTGCTGGCGCCGTTGCCGCTGTCAGCGGCGGCGGTGTTCGCCGCCACGGCGCTGGTGCTGAGGCGGCTACCCATGACCGACGACGCCTTCAACTGGGCGCCCTTCGCCGGCGCCGTGGCGCTGTTCGCGCTCGCCTTCGCCGGGCTCGCCTATTCGTTCTATCCCTACGTCGTGCCCGACCGGATGACGATCTACGAGGCCGCGAGCGCGCCCGAGAGCCTGGCGATCATCCTGGTCGGCACGCTCGTCGTCATGCCGGTGATCCTGGCCTACACCGCGATCGCCTACGTCGTCTTCCGCGGCAAGGCGACGGATCTGCGCTACGATTAGAGCCCCGCAAGGGGCGCGGGCGGCGGCCACGGCTGCGTCTTGGGCGTTCGCCCCCGCCCGCCCGCGTCGCCTCGTGGTCGCGGCGCGCCACGGAGCGCGGATGGATATCGGCGAAGCGCTCGCCGCCCTCGAGCGAGGCTCGCTACCGGACGGCGCGGCCGGCGAGGCGACGACGGCACGGCCTTTCGCCACCGCCACCGGCGCCGATCTCGGGCGTTCTTCGATCGAACGGAACGGGAAAGGGCCATGCCCCGCCTCACCA
>CAZCVH010000363.1:0-2621 GCA_964502115.1 uncultured Geminicoccaceae bacterium | reverse complement strand
CGCCCGCGGCCGAGGCCAACCTCGTCGAGGGCGACCGGATCACGGCGATCGACGGCGAGCCGGTCGCGACCTTCGCCGAGCTGCAGCAGGAGGTCGGCGACACCTCGAAGCCGCTCACCCTCGACGTCGAGCGCGACGGCCGCGCGTTCGAGGTCCTGCTGACGCCGCGGATGGAGCGGATCGGGGAGGGGGCGGACGCGGTCGAGCGGCCGCTCATCGGCATCGTCGCGGCGCCACCCGCCTTCGAACGCGTCAACCCGGTGATGGCGCCGGTGATGGCGACGACGCAGGTGGGGTCGATGATCCGCGACATCCTGGGAGCGGTCGGCCAGATCGTCGTCGGTCAGCGCAGCATGGAGGAGCTCGGCGGGCCGTTGAAGATCGCCCAGGTCTCCGGCGACGCGGCGCGCGCCGGCGCCGCGGAGTTCATCTGGCTGATGATCGTCCTGTCGGTAAACCTCGGGCTGATCAATCTTTTCCCGATCCCGATGCTCGACGGTGGGCATCTCGTGATGTACGGCATCGAGGCCGCACGCGGTCGTCCGATCGGTGAGCGGGCGCAGGAGGTGGCGTTCCGGTTCGGCCTCGCGCTCGTCCTGGCGTTGATGGTGTTCGTCACCTGGAACGACATCATGAGCCTGATGCCCGGCGGATAGTCGCAGCGGCGCGGTTCGGCGTCGGGAGAACATCGCATGGCCGCGCGGCCATTACGCTGGAGCTTCGTCGGGTTGCTGCTGGCGGCGCTCGTGGTGCCGCTCGCCCAGGCCCGAGGCCAGGAGCGCATCGCCGATATCCGGGTCGAGGGTGAGCAGCGCGTCGATCCGGCGACGGTGCGCAGCTATCTGACCGTGGTGGAGGGCGATCCGTTCGATCCCGCCGCGCTCGACGAGTCGCTGAAATCGCTGTTCGCGACCGGGCTGTTCGAAGACGTGGCACTCGAGCGCGCCGCGCGGACGCTGGTGGTGCGGGTCGAGGAAAACCCGATCATCAACCGCATCGCCTTCGAGGGGAACCTGCGCATCGACGACGAGGAATTCGAGCGCGAGATCGATCTGCGGCCGCGGGTGGTCTACACGTCCGCGCGGGTGCAGGACGCGGTCGGCCGTATCCTCGAGATCTACCGCCGCAGCGGTCGCTACGCCGCCACCGTCGAGCCCAAGATCATCGAGCTCGACCAGAACCGGGTCGATCTGGTCTTCGAGATCCAGGAAGGTCCGCTGACCACGGTCCAGTCGATCACCTTCGTCGGCAACGAGGTCTTCAGCGATTCGCGCCTGCGTGGCGAGATCGAGACGGTCGAGGGGCGCTTCTGGCGGGTGCTGACGACCAACGACACCTACGATCCGGACCGGCTGGCGTTCGACCAGGAGCTGCTCCGCCGCTTCTACGTCTCGCAAGGTTTCGCCGATTTCGAGGTGCGATCGGCGATCGCCGAGCTGACGCCCGAGGGCGACGGCTTCTTCATCACCTTCACCGTCGACGAGGGGCCGCGCTACCGCTTCGGCGAGGTCGCCGTCGACAGCCGCATCCCCGATCTCGACACCGGCGCGCTGGAAGCGCTGGTCGAGACCCGGACCGGCGACGTCTACGACGCCGAGGCGATCGAGGAGACCATCACCGCGATGACCGAGCGGCTCGGCCGGCTCGGCTTCGCCTTCGTCGAGATCGACCCGCGGCTCGGCCGCGACCGCGCCGAGCAGACCATCGGCGTGACCTACGAGGTCGAGGAGGGGCCGCGCGTCTACGTCGAGCGCATCGAGATCACCAACAACGTCCGCACCCTCGACCGGGTGATCCGGCGCGAGTTGCTGCTGTCCGAGGGCGACGCCTTCAACTCGGCGCTCTTGCGCGAGTCCGAACGGCGGGTCCGGCGGCTGGGCTTCTTCGACGAGGTCAGCGTGTCGACCCGCCAGGGCGACGCGCCGGACCGCATCGTCGTCGACGTCGAGGTCACCGAACGCGCCACCGGCGAGCTCTCCTTCGGCGCCGGCTTCTCGACCACCGACGGCCCGCTCGCCGCGATCAACCTCTCCGAGCGCAATCTGCTCGGCACCGGCCGACGGGTCCGCGCCGAACTGGCGGTGTCGGGCCGCCGCCAGGACATCGATCTCTCCTACACCGAGCCTTATGCCTTCGGTTACGAGATCGACGCCGGCTTCGACGTCTTCAACACCCGCACCGACTTCCAGGACGAATCGTCCTTCGACGAGCAAAATCTCGGGCTTCGGCTCCGGGCGAGCTATCCCTTGACCCGTGATATCCGTCACAGCGTGCGCTACACCATCCGGCGCGACGAGATCAGCGACATCGACGACGACGCCTCCGTCTTCATTCGGCAGGAAGAGCGCGACACCATCACCTCGGCCTTCGGTCAGAGTTTCTCGATCGACACCCGCGACCGCCTGACCTTACCGAGCACCGGCTACTCGGTACGCCTCGACCAGGAAGTCGCAGGTATCGGCGGGGATCGCCACTTCTTGAGCCACGAGGTGACCTCGGACTATTTTCAACCTATATTCGACGATCCGGAAATCGTCTTGCGGCTGGGGCTCGACGCCGGCTACGTCTTCGGCATCGGCGAGGACGTCACGCTGGCCAACCGGTTCTTCGTCGGCGGCAAC
>CAZCVH010000362.1:0-2643 GCA_964502115.1 uncultured Geminicoccaceae bacterium | reverse complement strand
GGCGTCGGTGCCTTCGATCACCGTCTCGATCAGCGCCGGCTCGAACCGGGGCTCGGCCAGAGCGAGGGTGCTCAAAGCGCCCAGCCGCCGTCGACGAGGTGCGTCGAGCCGGTGACGTAGGCGCTCTCGTCGCCGAGCAGGTAGACCACCGCCGCCGCCACCTCCGGCGCGGTGCCCAGCCGGCCCATCGGCTGGCGCGCCAGGAACGACCGGCGCGCCGCCTCGGGGTCGTCGAAGGCCCGGATGCGCTGCTCGAGCGACGGCGTGTCGACCGTGCCGGGGCAGACGGCGTTGCAGCGCACGCCCCGGGCGACGAAGTCGGCGGCGACGGACTTGGTCAGCCCGATCACCGCCGCCTTGGTGGTGCCGTAGACGAAGCGGTCGGGCGCGCCTTTGATGCTGGAGGCGACCGAGCCGATATTGACGATGCTGCCGCCGCCACGCTCCAGCATCGCCGGCAGAAACGCCCGGATGATGCGGTGCATCGACTGGACGTTGAGCCGCCACGCGAACGCCATCGCCTCGTCGTCGGCGTCGAGCACGGTGCCGTGATGGACGTGGCCGGCGACGTTGACCAGGCCGTCGAGCGCGCCGACCTCCGCCGCCATCCGCTCGATCGCGGCCGGATCGGTGACGTCGAGCCGCCGCGCGGTGACGCTCTCGATCGCCTCGAGGTCGATCAGCAGCTGCTCGTCGACGTCGGTGGCGATGACGAAGGCGCCCTCGGCCGCCGCCGCCTCGACCGTGGCGCGGCCGATCCCCTGCGCCGCCGCCGTCACCAGGATGTGCTTGTCCGCGAGCCGTGCCATGGCGCCCTCCCGCACGTGCCGAGCTACCGCGTCGCCGCGCTGCGGCAAAGGCTCAGCCGGCGAGCCAGCCGCCCGCCGGCAGGTCGACGACGCGGGCGTTGAGCGCCTGCATCCGCGGCGCCAGCTCGTCGGCGAGCAGCCGCCGGCGGGCCGACGCGTCCAAAGCGGCGGCGAGCGGTTCGCGCCAGAAGGCGGGGGTGAGCAGATGGCCGGCGAGCCCGGGGGCGGTGACGTCGGCGGCGGCACCGTCGCTCACCGCCAGCCACGGCGCGGTCGGCGACGGGGTGAGGCCGAGATCCGCGGCTTCGTCGTCGCCGAGCCGGGCGATCTCGGCGGCGGCCGCCGCGGCGGCGAGGTCGGCGGGCGCGAGCACGGCGTCGGCGCCGGTGCGCTTGGCGGCGGCGACGCCGGCGGCGTCGACCGCCGCCTCGATCCGCCCGAAGAGCGGGGTGGCCCAGCGCCGCCAAACCCGGCGCCCGGGCTCGGGGTCGAGCACGACGCCGGTGGCGAAGGGCGCGAGACCGGTCGTGAGCTCGGCCAGGACCTCGGCCTCGGCGCCGCGCAGGTCCAACAGCATGAAGCGGCCGCCGTCGTCGGCGAGCCGGCGCAGCCCCCAGAAGACGCCCAAAGGCAGCCGAGGCGGCGGCGCGCTCATCCGCCGATCTCCCAGGCGAGCCGGGTGATCACGTAGTCCGGCGCGACGCCGCCGTGGCGCGCGGCCAGCCGCTCGACCGCGGCGAGGTTGGCGCGCGCCGGCCGGGTGAGGTCGAAGGCGGCGGCGTGGATGCCGTCGAGGCAGAAGACGGTGGCGAGGCCGGCGTCGTGCGCGCCCTTGACGTCGTGCTCGAGGCTGTCGCCGACCGCACAGATGCGCGGCGACGCGACGTCGGGCAGCGCCCGGCGGCAGCGTTCGTAGACCGGGCGGTGCGGCTTGCCGACGAACAGCGGGGCGACCGCCGCCGCCTCGCCGTAGGCGTGGGCGAGCCCGCCCGGGGCGAGGAGGTTGCCGCTCGGGCTCACCGCGACGCGATCGGGGTTGGTGCAGACCAGCGGCAGGCGGCGGGCGATCGCCGGGGCGAGCTCGTCGAGATACGAGGCGAGGTCGCGGGCGTCGCCGTGGATACCGGCGACCAGCACGAAGTCGGCGTCCGCCGGCCGTGCCACGACCTCGAGGCCGGCGGCGTCGGGGATCGAGCGGTCGCCGTCGCGGCAGAGCAGGTAGCAACGCCGCCCGGGCAGCTTGACGCCGGCGATCTCGCCCGCGGCGAGCGCCGCCACGGCGGTCTCGCCCGAGGTGACGTTGGCGCGAAAGCGCTCGACCGGCAGCCCCATCGCCTTCATCTGCGCCTCCGCCGTGGCGGCGCGGCGCCCGGAATTGGAGAGCGTGACGATCACCTTGCCGGCGGCGAGCAGGTGGTCGACCGCGTCGAGGGCCGCCGCGAAGGCACGGCTGCCGTCGTGCAGCACCCCCCACTGATCGAGGACGAAGGCGTCGAAGCCGTCGAGGAGCGGCATGATGGACGGCAGCGCGCGTGGCGACATGGGCGGTGATCCCGGCTGGCGGCGGGTCGTGTAGCGGAGCCGACGCCGCGGGGCCAGCGCTTGACAACACCGCCGCCGCCCGGCCGGATGCGCCGGCGAGGGAGGAACGCGCATGCGGTATCCGAGGCGGCACCACGACCTGGGCGGTCTCGCCGCCGGGCCGGTGGACCACGACCACGACGGCGCGCAGGCTCACGACTACGCTCCGTGGGAGAAGACGGTCGACGCGATCGTGCGGCTGCTGTCGGCGAAGGGGATCATGACCGTCGACGAGCTGCGCCGCGGCATCGAG
>CAZCVH010000361.1:0-2648 GCA_964502115.1 uncultured Geminicoccaceae bacterium | reverse complement strand
GGACGACCTCGCGACGGCGCGCTCCGCCTTGACGCTCGGCGCCGCCGCGGGCTCCACGGGCGGGGCGGTGGCGGTGGTGGACGACGCGCGACGGCTGGTCGGCGTGGTCGAGGCCGAGCGCCTGGGCGACGCGCCGCCCGGCGGGCCCCCGCGCGAACCGGAGGACCCGACGGACACGCGCCACGTGGAGAGCCCCGCCCTCACCGTCTACGCCCCCTGGGCCACGCTCGGCGGCTGAGCGGGCTCACCCGGGGCGCGCCACGCCCGCGGCCGGGTCGACCGTCGCCGCATCGACGGCGGCGTGCGCGAAGCCCGCCGCCTCGACCACAGAGCGGAGCGCGCCGACGGCGGCGTCGACCGCGGCGGCGTCGCGGCCGCGCACCACCACCGTCGTCGCGACGCGGCCCTGGCCGAAGAACGGATACGAGCCCAGCTGGACGCCCGCGGCGGCGGCCGCCACTTGCGCCAGCGGGCCGGCGAGCTCGCCCTCGGGGCAGAACACGGTGAGCGCGCGGCTCACGAGCGGGGTGCCGCCGGCGAGCGATGGGAGCAGCGCGTCGAGCATGGCCTCGAGGATGCGCGGGACCCCCGCCAGGACGTGGACGTTGGCGAGCCGAAAGCCCGGCGCCGCGCTCACCGGGTTGTCGATCAGCTCGACGCCCACCGGCATGTCGGCCATCGAGAGCCGGGCGGCGTTCACCCGGTCCGGCTCGTAATACGCCAAGAGGCGGCGCTCGGCCTCGGCGTTGCGCTCCATCGGCACGCCGAAGGCGCGGGCGATGGCGGCGGCGGTGATGTCGTCGTGGGTCGGGCCGATGCCGCCCGTGGTGAAGACGTGGGCGTGGCGGGCGCGCAGCGCGTTCACCGCCGCGCCGATGGCGGCGGCGTCGTCGGGCACGATGCGCGCCTCGGCGACGGCGATGCCGACCGCGCCCAGCTTCAGCGCGAGCGTGGCCAGGTTGGCGTCGCGGGTACGCCCCGACAGGATCTCGTCGCCGATGACCACCACCGCCGCCTGCGGCTCCGCGCCCGCATCGGCGGTTGCGGTGGGCTCGGGGGGCACGCCGCCGCTCACCCGCCGCCGAGCCGCACGGGGTCGCCGACGCGCACCATCCGGCCCGAGCCGTTGGTCACCACCATGCCGTCGATCAGGCCCGTATACGCCAGGTTCATGCCGCTCTCGGTGCGGACGCGGCGGTGGCGCTGCAGCTCGGCGGCGCCGGCGCCGGTCACCGCGAAGACGTAGATGTCGAGGGTGCCGCCCGCGACGGTGGCCCAGGCGAGGGCGTCGCCGGCCATCGGTTCGAGCCGTTCGCGCACGCGGAAGGGATCGTAGTCCGGCGCGCGCAGATAGTAGTCGCCGTCGCCGGCGGGCTCGAAGGCGAGCGCGCGCACCAGATGGCGCACGCCGGGGACGTCGCGCTCGCCGTCGATGCGCACCACCGTGCTCCAGCGCACCGCGAAGCCGCCCTCGCCGTAAGGTTGGATCGAGGTCAAGAGATCGCGTTCCTCGACCTCGCCGGTGCCGAGGTCGTGCAGCCGACCGTCGCCGACATAGCGCCCGAAAAAGCTGTCGAGCTGGGCCAGGGCGGGCGCCGGACCGGCGACCAGGGCGACCACGATCACCACCGCCGCGCGCACGGCCGCCGCCGTCACGGCTGCACCCGCTCGAGCCGCGCGGCTGCGTGCGCCCGCGCCGTGACGCCTCGAAACCGGCGGATCTCCAGGCTCAGGCCGGTGTCGGTGGGGGCGAGCTCGAGCCGCACCATCTGCGGTCGGCCGCGCCCGTCCACCTCGAGCGTCGTCGCGATCAGGCGCCCGCCCTCGGCCCGCGCGAAGACCAGCCGCGCGCCGTCGAACGGCAGCGCCGGCGGCGCCGAGCCCAGCAGCCGGGACCACCAGCCGGCGCGGCGCCCGGCCTCGTGCCAGACCCCGGTCTCCGCGTCGCGCACCAGCTCGGCCTCGACGGCCGTCGCCAGCGGCGGACTGCTCACCTCCAAGCGCAGGCGCCCGCCCTCGCCCCGCTCCAGGCGGACCTCGCTCGCGCCGTCGACGGCCGCGAAGCGGCCCTCGGGAAAGGCGGCCGCCGAGCCGGCCGCGAGCAGGACGAGCGCGATGGCCAGAAACCTCATGCCAGCGCCCGCTCGATATCGGCGACCAGATCGTCGGCGGCCTCGATGCCGGCGCTCAGCCGCACGAAGCGCTCCGGCACCTCGTCGCCGCCCCAACGCGCGCGCTGCTCGGCGGTGGTGTGGACCCCGCCGAAGCTGGTGGCCTCGGTGATCAGCGCGGTGCGCTCCAACAGGTCGCGCGCCGCGCGGAGGTCGACGCAGGTGACGGCGACGAGAAAGCCGAAGCCGCGCATCTGCCGGGCGGCGAGCGGGTGCGACGGATCTTCCCGCAAGCCGGGATAACGCACCGTCTCGATGCGCGGATGCGCGGCGAGCGTGCGCGCCAGCCGGTCGGCGTTGCGCGTCATCCGCTCGAGGCGGACGTCGAGGGTGGCGAGGCCGCGATGGACCAGAAACGTCGCCATCGCGCCGGGCACCGCCCCGGTGAGGCCGCGCCAGGCGCGCACCGTCTCGGCGTCGGCCGCGGCGCGCGCCGCGACATGGCCGACGAGGACGTCGCTGTGGCCGGCCACCGCC
>CAZCVH010000360.1:0-2651 GCA_964502115.1 uncultured Geminicoccaceae bacterium | reverse complement strand
GCGTGCCAGGTCGAGCCCGAGGTCAGCTCCTTGCGCTCGATCAGCACCACGTCCGACCAGCCCTTCTTGGCGAGGTGGTAGAGCGTCGACACACCGACGGCGCCGCCGCCGATCACCACCACCCGTGCCTGATCCTTCATCGCCCCCTCCGTCGCCTCGCGTTCAGCTGAGCCCGACGACGCGGCCGGCGTCGTCGAGCCCGATGTCCAGTGCCGCCGGGCGCCTGGGCAGGCCCGGCATCGTCATGACGTCGCCGCAGATCGCGACGACGAAGCCCGCCCCCGCCGCCAGCCGCGCCTCGCGCACCGGCAGGACGAAGCCGCCGGGCGCGCCCACCGCGCTCGGATCGGCGCTGAAGCTGTACTGGGTCTTGGCGATGCAGACCGGCAGATGGCCGAAGCCCATCGCCTCGAACTCACGAAAGGCGCGCGCGGCGGTGGCGCTCACCGCGATGTCGGCGGCGCCGTAGAGGCGGGTCGCCACCTCGCGCACCTTGTCGGCGAGCGGCAGCTCGTCGCCGTAGAGCGGCGTCACCGTCGGTGCCGGCGCCTCGAGCGCCTCCATCACCGCCGCGGCGAGCGGCTCGGCGCCGGCGCCACCCTCGGCCCAGTGGGTCGCCAGCACGGCGCGCACGCCGAGATCGGCGCAGACGCCGCGCACGACGTCGAGCTCGGCGGCGGTGTCGGTGGCGAAGTGGTTGATCGCCACCACCGGCGTCAGCCCGAAGCGGGCGAGGTTGCGGACGTGGCGGGCGAGGTTGGCGCAGCCGCGCCGCACGGCGTCCGGGTCCGGCACGCCGAGCGCCGCCTTGGCGACGCCGCCGTGCATCTTGAGCGCGCGCGCGGTGCAGACCAGCACGCAGGCGGCGGGCGCCAGGCCGGCCTGGCGGCACTTGATGTCGATGAACTTCTCGGCGCCCAGATCGGCGCCGAAGCCGGCCTCGGTCACCACCACCTCGGCGAGGCCGAGCGCGGCCCGCGTCGCCGTCACCGAGTTGCAGCCGTGGGCGATGTTGGCGAAGGGCCCGCCATGGACGAAGGCCGGGCTGTGCTCGATGCTCTGCACCAGGTTGGGCGCGAACGCGTCCTTCAACAGCGCCGCCATCGCCCCGTCGACGCCGAGATCGCCGGCGGTCACGGGCTCCTTGTCGCGGTTGCGCGCGATCACCATCGAGGCCAGCCGCCGCCGGAGATCGGCGATGCCGTCGGCGAGGCAGAAGATCGCCATGACCTCGGAGGCGACGGTGATGTCGAAGCCGTCCTCGCGCGGCACGCCGTCGGCGGCGCCGCCGAGACCGGCCACGATGTGGCGCAGGGCGCGATCGTTCATGTCCATCACCCGCCGCCAGCTCACCCGCCGCGGGTCGATGTCGAGGGCGTTGCCCCAGTGCAGATGGTTGTCGAGCAGCGCCGCCAGGAGGTTGTGGGCGCTTCCGATGGCGTGGAAGTCGCCGGTGAAGTGGAGGTTGATGTCCTCCATCGGCAGGACCTGGGCGCGGCCGCCGCCGGCGGCGCCGCCCTTCATCCCGAAGCAGGGGCCGAGCGACGGCTCGCGCAGGCACACCGAGGAGCGCACGCCGAGCCGGTTGAGACCGTCGTTGAGGCCGACGCTGGTGGTCGTCTTGCCCTCGCCGGCGGGCGTCGGCGTCATCGCGGTGACCAGCACCAGCTTGCCGCGCGGCCGGCTCGCGAGGGTGTCGAGAAAGCCGTGATCGAGCTTGGCCTTGTAGAGGCCGAAGGGCACCAGCGCGTCCGCGGGCACCGCGAGCTTGTCGCGCGCGAGCGCCACGATCGACCGCATGCGCGCGGCGCGGGCGATCTCGATGTCGGGCGCACCCGGCGGCGGCAGCGCCGGGCCGCGCTCGTCGAGCTCCGCACCCGTCGTCACGTCGGCGAGCGCCTCCAGCCCGTCCGTCATCGTTCCACCTCCACGCTCTCGGCGACGCGTCTCGCGGCGTCGTCCAACCAGTCCAGGGCGGCGGCGAGG
Organism: uncultured Geminicoccaceae bacterium; assembly: GCA_964502115.1. Lineage (GTDB taxonomy): Bacteria > Pseudomonadota > Alphaproteobacteria > Geminicoccales > Geminicoccaceae > JAAAPF01. Next base: position 665 of record CAZCVH010000360.1, on the reverse strand, counting down.
CCGCCGAAGGGATAGACGTGCAGCCCGCGCACGAGGCTCGCCGGCCGTTCGGCACGGTGCCGCGCGAGCGCGTCGACCACCGCGTCGGGGGCCCAGCGGCCGAGCAGTCGGGCCGCCGACGGCCGGCGCGTCAGCACCCGCGCCGAGACCCCGACGCCGCACTGCCAGGCGTAGGTCATCAGCGTGCGGGTGGTGGCCGGGCCGGGCAGGCCGGCGCGCACCGGCAGGGCCGGCCCGGCGTCACGCAGACCCGCCTCGAAGGCGGCCAGCGGGCCGGCCTCGAAGGCGAACTGGGTGACGATCCACATCTCGACCTCGTGGTCGCGGGCGTAGGCCGCCTTCGCCCGCAACGCCGCCGCCAGCGTCTCCCGGTCGGCCAGCGGATGGCCCTCGGGGTGGCCGGCGACGCCCAGGCGCTTGAAGCCGTGGCGCTCGAGCAGGCCGGTCGCCAGCAGGTCGAGCGTGCTGGTGAACGCCCCCGCCGGCCGCGCCACGTCGCCGGCGATCAGCAGCACGTCCTCGACCCCGACCTCGCGCCAGGCCGCGAGGCGGTCGTCGAGCTCGCCGGCGCCGGCGAGCCGCCGGGCGGCGAGGTGCGGCACCGGCCGCAGGCCAGATCGGAAGAGCACACTTCTGAACTCCAGTCACGTGAAACGATCTCGTAT
>CAZCVH010000359.1:0-2653 GCA_964502115.1 uncultured Geminicoccaceae bacterium | reverse complement strand
ACGAGATCGTTTCACGTGACTGGAGTTCAGACGTGTGCTCTTCCGATCTACGGACACCGGCGGCGCGGCCGCGCCGCCGGTGTCCGTCGCGGCGGGAGGCGCGGCCTCGCCGCCGGTGTCGCGCGACGCGGCGGCCTCGACGCGTTCGAGCTCGCGCTCGCGGGCCGCCCGCTCATCGAGACCCTGTCGCAGCGCCGCCAGGGCGTCCGGCACGTCGGCCTCCGGGTCGTCCTCTTCGGCCAGCAGGTTCAGCACGCTGGAGCGCGGCACCACCGCGTCGAGGTCGGGCAGCGCCACCCGCTCCTTGACCGGCGCCGGGCCGGACTCGATCAACGGCAGCTCGCCGTCGGCGCGCGGCGTACCCTCGAGGGCGGCTCCGACCACGACGAAGAACAGGCCGAAGACCGCCGCCGTCCACGCCCAACGCCACATCCCGCCGATCACGCGCTCGCTCCCCCGTTCGCTGCAGCGCCGCCGATGTCGCCGCGACCGCCGGCGGCATCGTCTACAACCTTAACGCATCGCCTCGACCGGCTCGACGCCCAAGACGCGCAATCCGCCGGCGATGACCGTGCGCGCGCTCTCCAACAGCGCGAGGCGGGCGCGGGTGAGCGGCTCGTCGTCCTCGACCAGAAAGCGCAGGCTCGCCTCCTCCTTGCCGCGGGTCCACAAGCGATGGACCGACCCGGCGAGCTCTTCGAGGTAGAAGGCGATGCGGTGCGGCTCGCGGTGCTCGGCGGCGAGCGCGAGCGTGCGCGGATACTGCGCGATCGCTTCCAGGACCGCCCGCTCGCCCTCGTCGGTGAGACGCGCGAGCGGCGCGTCGGCGAGCGCGGCCGTCGCGACCCCGGCCTCGGCGGCGTGGCGGAAGACCGAGCGGATGCGGGCGTGGGCGTATTGGACGTAGAAGACCGGGTTGTCCTTCGACTGCTCGACCACCTTCTGCAGGTCGAACTCCAGCGCGGCGTCGTTCTTGCGGGTGAGCATGATGAAGCGGAAGACGTCCGGGCCGACCTCGTCGACGACGTCGCTGAGCGTCACGATGCGCCCGGCGCGCTTCGACATCTTCAAGGGCTGGCCGCCGTCCATGAGCTGGACGAGCTGACAGAGCTTGACCTCGAGCCTGCCGTCGCCGCCGGTGATCCCTTCGACCCCGGCCTGCATGCGCTTGACGTAGCCGCCGTGGTCGGCGCCCCAGACGTCGATCATCTCCTTGTAGCCGCGGCGGTATTTGTCCCAGTGGTTGGCGATGTCGTTGGCGAAGTAGGTCCAATCACCCGTCGAGCGCTTGAGCGGCCGGTCGGTGTCGTCGCCGAAGGCGGTGGCGCGGAACAGCAGCTGCGGGCGCGGCTCCCAATCCTCCACGGCCTTGCTCTTCGGCGGCTCGAGGGTGCCGGTGTAGACCAGATCGCGCGTCTCCAGCTCGGCGATGCAGCGCTCGACCACGCCGTCGGCCAGCAACTCGGCCTCGCTGGTGAAGACGTCGTGCTCGACCCTGAGCGCGGCGAGGTCGTCCTTGATGCGCGCGAGCATCGCCGCCTTGGCGAAGTCTCCGAGCGGCCCCATCCACTGCGGCTCGGCGGCGTCGCGCCAGCGCTCGCCGTCGCGCTCGACCAGGGCGTGCGCCACGGCCACCAGATAGTCCCCGGGATAGCCGCCCTCGGGCATCGGGCCGACCTCCTCGCCCAGGGCCTCGCGGTAGCGGTGGTGCAGCGAGCGCGCGAGCACCTCGATCTGCGCGCCGCCGTCGTTGACGTAGTATTCGCGGGTGACGGCGAAGCCGGTGGCGGCCAAGAGCGCGGCGAGCGCGTCGCCGTAGACCGTGCCGCGGCCGTGGCCGACGTGCAGCGGCCCGGTCGGGTTGGCCGAGCAGTACTCGACATTGACCTTGGCGCCGCGGCCGAGATCGACCAGCCCGAAGCGCTCGCCGTCGCGGAGCGCCGCGCCCAGGACGCGGTGAAAGACGGCGTCGTCGAGGCGGAGGTTGACGAAGCCGGGCTCGGCGACGGTGACCTCGGCGACGCCCTCGACCCGGCGCAGGAGGTCGGCGAGCGGTTCCGCGATCGCCATCGGCTTGGTGCGCGCCGGCTTGGCCAGCACCAGCGCGGCGTTGGTCGCCACCTGGCCGTGGCTCGGATCGCGCGGCGGCTCCACCGTCCAGCGCTCGAGCGCCAGATCCGCCGGCAGCTCGCCGCGCTCGCGTAAGCGTTCGAGGGCACGGCGGACCTCGCCCTCGAAGATGGCGAAAAGGTTCATAGGCGAACGTCGTCCAAGCGGGTCAAGCGGGCGTGCTCGTCGAGCGCGAAGCGGTCGGTCATGCCGGCGATGTAGTCGCGCACGGCGGCGATGGTGCGGGCACCGTCCGTCCCGTCGCAGCGGGCGTGCCAGCGCGGCGGCAGACACGCCGGATCGCGCGTGAACGCCGCGAACAGCTCGTCGACGACACGCGTCGCCTTCGCCGTCATGCGATTGACCTTGTAGTGACGGTAGAGCCGCTGCCGCAAGAACGCTTTGACCGCGGCGACGGCGTCGCGCATCGGCGGCGAGAACGCGACGACCGCGGCGTCGGCGCCGCGCACGGCGGCGACGCCGCGCGGCCCGAGCGCGTCGAGCCAGATCGGAAGAGCACACGTCTGAACTCCAGTCACGTGAA
>CAZCVH010000358.1:0-2663 GCA_964502115.1 uncultured Geminicoccaceae bacterium | reverse complement strand
CCCACCAACGGCGTCGCCGTGCTGATTCCCGTCGCCTTCACGCTGGGGCTCGACCCGGCCTCGTCGCTCATCCTTTTGACCTGCGTCTACTACGGCGCGATGTACGGTGGGCGGATCTCGAGCATCATGCTCAACATCCCCGGCGACGAGCCGGCGGTGATGACGACGCTGGACGGTTATCCGATGGCCCGCGCCGGCAAGGCCCAGGAGGCGCTGGCCATCTCCGCCGTCTCCTCCTTCGTCGGCGCAACGCTCGCCACCATCGGGCTCACCGTCTTCGCGCCCCTGCTGGCGCAGTTCGCGCTCCGCTTCGGGCCGGCGGAGTACGTCGCCTTGTTCTTGATGGCCTTCGCCACCGTCGGTGGTGTGACCGGCGCCAACCCGGCGAAGACGCTGATCGCCGCCTGCGTCGGCCTGGCGCTCGGCACGGTCGGCCTCGATCCCACCGTCGGCGTCGAGCGCTACAGCTTCGGCAACATCCACCTCTTCGACGGCTTCGAGCCGATCGTGGCCCTGGTGGGCCTGTTCGCCATCAGCGAGTTCCTGCTCTTCCTCGAGCGTCCCGCGGGTGCGGCGTCGGGCGCGGTCGCGGTCAACCGCGCCTTCGCCAGGATGGGCGAGGTTCTGCGCACGGTACCGACGATGCTGCGTTGCTCGCTCGTGGGCTTCGTCTCGGGTGTGCTGCCCGGTGCCGGCGCCTCGCTCGGCAGCTTTCTCGCTTACGTCTTCGAAAAGCGCGTCTCCGATCGCGGCACCTTCGGTACGGGGGACCCGCGGGGCGTCGCCGCCCCCGAGGCGGGCAACAACGCCGCCGCCGGCGGCGCGCTCGTGCCGATGTTGACCCTGGGCGTGCCCGGTAGCGGCACCACCGCCATCATGCTGGCGCTGTTGATCTCCTTGGGCATCAGCCCCGGCCCGCTTCTCTTCGAGCAGTCGCCCGATCTGGTCTGGGGCCTCTTCGCCGCGCTCTACCTCGCCAACCTCGTGCTCCTCGTCCTCAACATGCCGCTCGTGGGTCTCTTCACCCGGATCCTGGCGCTGCCGCCCTGGTTCCTGTTGCCGTTCGTGGTGATGGTCTGCTTCGTCGGCGTCTACGCCATGAACCACAGCCCCTTCGATCTGATGGTGATGACCGCCTTCGGCGTGCTCGGCTACGTCTTCCGCAAGCTCCAGATCTCGCTGGTGCCGGTCGTCCTCGGCCTGCTCCTCGGCGACCTGATGGAGCAGAACCTGCGCCGCGCCCTGTCGATCAGCGGCGGTGACTTCTCGATCCTGTTCGAGAGCCCGATCGCACTCGTCATCTACGCCTTCACCGTGGCGATGCTGATCATCGCCGTCGTCTTCTCGGTTCGCGGCGGCCCCACGGTCGGCCGCCGCCACGACGACGAACACCGATCGGAACAAGGGATATGACGACCCCGTCCGCCGGTCCCCTTCACGGCGTCCGCGTGCTCGATCTGGGGCACACGGTGATGGGGCCGACCGCCGGCCTGGTGCTCGCGGACATGGGCGCGGAGGTGATCCACGTCGAACCCCCGGCCGGCGACCGCACCCGCCGCCTCGAGGGCTTCGGTCGCGGCTTTTTCGCCTACTACAACCGCAACAAGAAGAGCTTGGCGGTCGACCTCAAGACGGCCGAAGGCCGTGCGCTCCTCCTGCGGTTGATCGACGGCGCCGACGTCCTCTTGGAGAACTTCGCGCCCGGCACGATGGAGCGGCTGGGTCTCGGCTGGCCGACCCTGCACGCCCGCAACCCGCGCCTGATCTACCTGGCACTCAAGGGCTTTTTGCGGGGTCCCTTCGAGGACCGCGCCGCCTTGGACGAGGTGGCCCAGATGATGGGCGGGCTCGCCTACATGACCGGTCCGCCGGGCCGGCCGATGCGCGCCGGCGCGTCGGTGGTCGACAATCTGGGCGGAGTCTTCGGCGCGCTCGGCGTCGTCACGGCGTTGCGCGAGCGTGACCGCACCGGCACGGGTCAGCTGGTACGCAGTGCGCTGTTCGAGAGCGTCGCCTTCTTGATGGGGCAGTTCATGGCCTATGCGGCCGTGGTCGGAGAACCGGTGCCGCCGATGTCGGTGCGCCACCAGGCCTGGGCGATCTACGAGGTCTTCGACACCGAGGACGGCCGGCAGGTCTTTCTCGGCGTCACCAGCGACCGCCATTGGTTCGCCTTCTGCCGGGCCTTCGCCCGCCCCGATCTGGCCGCCGACGAGAGCCTCGCCACCAACAACCAGCGGGTCGCCGCGCGTGAGCGTCTGCGTCCGATCGTGGCCGAGATCCTCGCCGCGCGCCCCGCCGCCGAGATCGAGCGCCTCGCCGTCGATCACGACCTGCCCTTCGCGCCGGTGGCGACGCCCGAAGACCTGTTCGACCACCCGCACCTCGCCGCCGGCGGCCATCTGCTCGATACCCGCCTCGAGCCCGGCGTCCACGCGCCGCTACCGGCGCTGCCGCTGGAGATCGGCGGCTGGGCGGCGGCCAAGCACGGCGATCCGCCGGCCGTCGGCGCGCACACCCGCGAGCTCCTGACGGCGCTCGGTTACGCCGCCGACGAGATCGCCACGCTCGCCGAGCGGGGCATCGTTTGGGCCGCGGACGCGGACGGCTGAGCGGCGCCTCGGGCCCACGAACCGGGGCCGCGCGCCGCCGGGCTCACGGTC
>CAZCVH010000357.1:0-2664 GCA_964502115.1 uncultured Geminicoccaceae bacterium | reverse complement strand
CGATATCGTTTCACGTGACTGGAGTTCAGACGTGTGCTCTTCCGATCTAGCGCGCCGCGGCGCAGCGTCGGCGCCGCCGCGCGCAGCGCCGCGAGGGCGCCGGCGTGGAAGCTGGAGACGACGAGGTCGCCGTCCCAGGCCGTCAGCACCGCCGCTACGGCCGCGGCCGTTTCCGCCGCCGCGGCCCCGCCTTCGGCCTTGATCTCGACGTTGAGCCCGAGCGCGAGCCGGCTCGCCTCGGCGGTGACGGCCGCGAGCGTCGGCAGCGGTTCGCCCGCGAAGGCGGCGTCGAACCAGCCGCCGGCGTCGAGCGCCGCCAACTCGGCGGCCGTGCGCGCGGCGACCGGCCCCCGACCGTCGGTCGTGCGCTCGAGGGTGGCGTCGTGGAGCACCACGGCGACGCCGTCGGCGCTGACGCGGACGTCGCATTCGGCCCAGCGCGCGCCCACCGCCGCCGCCCGACGCAGCGCCGCCAGGGTGTTTTCCGGCGCCGCCGCCGAGGCGCCACGGTGGGCGACGACGGCGGGCATCAGCGCCGGGGTCACGACGCCGCGCGGCGCTCGTCCGGGCGCGCCGCGTCGAGTTCGGCGACGACGGCGTCGGCGAGCACCAGACAGGCGGTGAGGCCGGGGCTCTCGATCCCGAACAGATTGACCAGGCCCGTCGCCCCGTGCGTCGCCGGGCCCTCGATGCGGAAGTCCGCCGCCGGCGTGCCGGCGGGGCCGAGCTTGGGGCGAATGCCGGCGTAGCCCGGCTGCAGCGCACCGTCGGGCAGCTCGGGCCAGTAGCGCCGCACCGCGGCGTAGAAGGCGTCCGCGCGCGCGGCCGCGACGGCGTAGTCGATGCGGTCGACCCATTCGGTATCGGGACCGAAGCGGGCCTGACCGGCGAGATCGACGGTGATGTGCACGCCGAGCCCGTCGGCCTCGGGCACCGGGTAGATCAGCCGGGCGAACGGCGACTTGCCGGCGAGCGTGAAGTAGTTGCCCTTGCAGTACCAGGCGGTGGGGACGTGGGCCGGCTCGAGCCCGCGGATGCCGGCGGCGAGCCGCGGCGCGTGCAGCCCCGCGCAGTTGACGACCTCGCGGGCGCCGAGCGCCATCGGGGCGTCGCCGCCGACCTCGAGCAGGATGCCGTCGGCGGTGAGCTCGGCGCCCTCCAGCGGCGAATGGAACGCGACGACGCCGCTCGCCCGGCCGAGATCGCCCTCGAGCGCCAGCATCAGGGCGTGGCTGTCGACGATGCCGGTGGTGGGCGACCACAGCGCCGCGGTGCAGCGCAGGTTCGGCTCCAGGGCACGGGCGCGCTCGGCCTCCCACCATTCCAGCTCGACGCCGTTGGCCGCGGCCTGACGCTGGATACCCGCGAGCTTGTCGTGCTGGTCGGCGCTGGTCGCGACGATCAGCTTGCCGCAGTTGGCATGGTGCACGCCGTGCTCGCGGCAGTAATCGTAGAGGCGCCATTTCCCGTCGACACAGCTGCGCGCCTTGAGCGAGCCGGTCGGGTAGTAGATGCCGGCGTGGATCACCTCGCTGTTGCGCGAGCTGGTCTCGGTGCCGATGGCGCCCGCAGCCTCCAGCAAGACGACCTCGCGACCGGTGAGGGCGAGCGCGCGGGCGACCGCGAGCCCCACCACCCCGGCGCCGACGACGACGGTTTCGACCCGCTCCATCCCCTCAACCTCCGAGCCAGCGATCGATGTCCGCCCGCGCGAGCCCGACCGTGGCGGCGGCCGCGCGGATCTGATCGAGGGTGCGCGCCTCGACCGGCACCCCGGCGGCGGCCCGCTCGCGGCGCGACGCCGCCTCGGGATCCCCCGGCAGGCGCACCGCGTCGACCCCCGGCGCCGCCGGCGAGGCCTTGACGTACGCACCGAAGGCGCGCGCCTCCTCGGCGATCGCGGCGGCGTCGCCGAACGCGGCCGGGTCCATCAGCACCGAGACCATGTTGTTGAGGATGCTGCCGTGGCGGGCGTGTTCGGGCCGGCTCGTCCGCCCGCCGCTCAGCGCGCCGGCGAAGAGCTCGCAGATGATGGCGAGGCCCGAGCCCTTGTGGCCGCCGAAGGCGGTGAGCGCGCCCTCGTGACGCTCCACCAGCGCCGCGGGGTCCGACGTCGGCCGGCCGTCGCGGTCGAGCAGCGCGCCTGCGGGCACCGGCTCGCCCCGGTTGTGGGCCACCCGCGCCTTGCCGAGGGCGATGGTGCTCGTCGCCATGTCCAAGAGCGCGCCCGCGCCGTCGGGTTCCGGCAGCATCGCGCAGAAGGGATTGGTGACGAAGCGGGCGTCACCGCCACCGAACGGCGCCACCACCGGGGCGTGGTCGACGACGTTGACGAAATGGGCCGAGGCCAGGCCGTGGGCGGCGCAATATTCGGCGTAGGCGCCGATGCGGCCGACATGGGCGCTCTCGCGCAGCGCCACGACGCACGCCCCGAGCTCGCCGGCACGGGCGATGCCGCGATCGAGCCCGTGCTTCGCCATGTGCTGGCCCATGCCGCGCTCGGCGTCGAGGACGATCACCGCACCGGCGTCGCGCACGACCACCGGCGTCCGGTCGGCGACGTAGAGCCCGCGGCCGAGATAGTCGACATAGGCCGGCAGCATGCCGACGCCGTGGCTGTCGTGGCCGGCGAGGTTGGCGGCGACGAGATGCGCGGCGACGAGC
>CAZCVH010000356.1:0-2671 GCA_964502115.1 uncultured Geminicoccaceae bacterium | reverse complement strand
CCGGGGCCGATGATGGCGACCAGCAACAGCGCCCAGATCAGCGAGTTGATCGAGCGCGAGGCGACGATGACGAAGAGCGCCACCGGCCGCAGCACGAGCGTGCTCGGCGTCGTGTTGCGGGCGGCGAGGAACGCCGTCGGCACCGCCAGCGCGATGCCCAAAAGCGTGCCCAGGGTGGCGATGTTGAGCGTGTCCCAAAGCGGCCACCAGAGCCGTTCGATATAGGACCAGCGCGGCGGGAACATGCGCCCGCCGATATCGGCGGCCTGGCGCGGCGCGTCGAGCACGAAGGCCCAGATCGTCTCCTTCGTCATCAGCTGCCAGCACCAGACGAGGAGCAAAACCAGCGCGAACCAGCCGGCCCAGGCGAGCCACTGCCGCCGCGTCGTCCGCTTTTGCCAAAACCGCGTCTCGCCGGCGGTCGCGATCGGCATCACTGCACCCACTTGCGGATGTGGCTGGAGCCGTACTCGGCCGCCATGACGATGAGGATGATCAAGAGCAGGATCGCGCCGGCGCTGTCGTACTCGTAGCGGTCGATCGCGGTGTTGAGCGTCGCGCCGATGCCGCCGGCGCCGACGATGCCGATGACGGCCGATTCGCGGAAGTTGATGTCGAGCCGGTAGAGCGAGAGGCCGATCAGCCGCGGCATGACCTGCGGCTCGACGGCGTAGTTCACGACCTGAGCCCAGGAGCCGCCGGTGGCGCGCACCGCCTCGACCTGGCGCCAGTCGATGTCCTCGATGTCCTCGGCCAAGAGCTTGGCGAGAAAGCCGATGGTGGCGAAGCTCAGCGTCAAGAAGCCGGCAAAAGGCCCGAAGCCGAACATCGCCACCAGGAAGATGGCGATGATGATCTCCTGGAAGGTGCGCGAGATCGCGATGATGCCGCGGCAGACCAGGTAGAGCGGCAGGGGCGCCAGGTTGCGGGCGGCACCGATGCCGATCGGGACCGAGATCAGGCAGCCGAGGACGGTCGAGGTCACCGTCATGGTCAGGCTCTCGACCAGGCCGCGGCGGATATCGTCGGCCCGGCTGAGGAAGTCGGGGGTGAGAAAGCCCTGGACGAAGCGCCAGCCGCGCTCGAGGCCGGCGGCGATGCGCGCCGGATCGACCTCGACGCTGGCGAACGCGAGGACGAGGTAGATCAGCGCACCGCCGTAGATCAGCCGGCGGGTGCGGTCGTTCTTGATCAAGAGCGGCGGGCGGCGCCAGCGACGCGGGGCGGCGGCGCTCATGCGAGGCCCGCCATGCGTTGCTCCTCGACGCGCGCGGCCTCCTCGGCGCGGTCGGCGGCGGCCTGGGCCTGCATGGCGGTCCAGTCCTCCTCACCGTAGATGGTCGTGAGCACGCCGTCGTCCAGCGCCGAGGGCGGACCGTCGAAGACGACCTCGCCGTCCCTGAGCCCGACGATGCGGTCGACGAACATCTGCGCCAGCATGACGTCGTGGATGTTGATGATCGCCGGGAGGCCGCGCTCGCCGCAGATGTCGCGGATGAGGCGCATGATCTGGCGCGAGGTCTTGGGATCGAGCGAGGCCGTCGGCTCGTCGACCAGCAGCAACTCGGGGTCCTGCTCGAGCGCGCGGGCGATGCCGACCCGCTGGCGTTGGCCGCCCGAGAGCGCGTCGGCGCGCTTGTCGGCCTGCTCGCCGAGGCCGACGCGATCGAGCAGCGCGAACGCCTTGTCGACGTCGGCCTGCGGGAAGTGCCGGCGCCAGCTGCGCCAGAACGCGACGTAGCCGAGCCGGCCGGAGAGCACGTTCTCCATCACCGTCAGCCGCTCGACCAGGGCGTATTCCTGAAAGATCATGCCGATGCGGCGGCGCACCCGGCGCAGCTCGCGCTGGCCGACCCGCGCGATGTCGACGCCGTCCAGGAGCACGCGCCCGCCCGTCGGCTCGACGAGGCGGTTGACGCAGCGGATGAGCGTGGACTTGCCGGCGCCCGAGGGGCCGATCAGGCCGACGATCTGGCCTGTCTCGACGGTGAAGGAGACGCCGCGCAACGCCAGGTCACCGGTCCGGTAGCGCTTTTCGAGCCTGTCGACAGCGAGCATGCGGATTCCCGCGTGAAACGGCACCGGGGCCCGAGCCCCGGTGCCGGTGGAAAGGTCAGCGACACTCGTAGGAGACGTCGTTCGCCTCGTCGATCGTCCGGATGACCGCCCAGTCCTCCTCGAAGGTGATCTCGATGAACTGGTCCTCGCCGTTCTTGCCGAACTCCTCGGCGAGCTTCGAGCCCTCCCACGGGAAGCTGAAGAAGGCCTCTTTGATCTTCTCCTGCAGCTCCGGTGCCAGGTTGTAGACGGTACCGTAGCCGGTGGTCGGGAAGGTCTGCGACTGGTAGAGCACGACGAAGTCGTCCTCGTCGACCACGTCGCGCTCGATCATCCGCGCCTTGACCGAGTTGGCGATCGAGGCCGCCGCGTAGTCCTCGTTGGCGACACCGAGGACAGAGTTGTCGTGCTTGCCCGAGAAGCCGGCCTCGAATTCCTCGCCGGCTTCCATGCCGAAATCGGCCTTCAACAGCGCCGAGGGGGCCTTGAAGCCGGAGTTCGAGGTCTCGGCGGTGAAGGTGAGCGTTTTGCCCTCGATGTCCTCGACGCTCTCGATGCCGGAGCCGGGATAGGTGATGATCTCCATCTCGTAGCCGAAGCTGCCGTCGGAGCC
>CAZCVH010000355.1:0-2675 GCA_964502115.1 uncultured Geminicoccaceae bacterium | reverse complement strand
GCCCGAGTTCTTCATCCACTCCGGCGACACCATCTACGCCGACGGCCCGCTGTCGCCCGAGCAGGAGCAGCCCGACGGCACGATGTGGAAGAACCTGGTGACCGAGGAGAAATCCAAGGTCGCCGAAAGCTTGCGCGAATTCCGCGGCAACTTCGAGTACAACCTCTTGGACGCGAACGTCCGCGCCTTCAACGCGGAAGTTCCGATGTTCGCGCAGTGGGACGACCACGAGACCGTCAACAACTGGTATCCGAGCGAGATCCTCGAGGACGAGCGCTACCAGGAGACCTCGGTGGCGTTGTTGTCGGCGCGGGCGAAGCGGGCCTTCTTCGAGTACATGCCGGTGCGAGCGTGGCGCGCCGAGGAGCCGCAGCGGCTCTACCGGCGCTTCGGCTGGGGGCCGTCGCTCGAGGTCTTTCGTATCGACAAGCGCAGCTATCGCGGGCCCAACAGCGCCAACCGCCAGGAGGAGCCGGGCCCTGAGACCGCGCTCTTGGGCCGCGCGCAGCTCGACTGGCTGAAGCGGGCTTTGTGGCAATCGACCGCGACCTGGAAGGTCGTCGCCTCCGACATGCCGATCGGGTTGATCGTCGCCGACGGCGATCATTTCGAGAACGGCGCCAACGGCGACGGCCCGCCGCTGGGCCGCGAGCACGAGATCGCCGAGCTTTTGACCTTCATCCGCGATCAGGACGTCAAGAACGTGGTGTGGCTGACCGCCGACGTGCACTACACCGCGGCGCACTACTACGATCCCGCGAAGGCGCGCCATCAAACCTTCAAGCCGTTTTGGGAGTTCGTCTCGGGGCCCTTGAACGCCGGCACCTTCGGGCCCGGCACTTTGGACGACACCTTCGGTCCCCAGGTCGCCTTTCAAAAGGCGCCACAAGAGGGGCAGTCCAACCTGCCGCCGAGCGCCGGCCTGCAGTTCTTCGGCCAGGTCGACATCGACGGCGAGAGCGAGACCATGACCGTCGCGCTCAAGGACCTCGACGGCCACACATTGTTCACGCAGGAGATCGCCCCGGAGGTGTGAGACCGATGCCCGCCGGGCACGCCCCCGCCGGCGTGCCCGGCGCGCCGCGCGCGGCCGTGGCGTCCGGCCGCATGTCGCTTGATCCCCCGGCCCGGCCGATGCATCTGCGAGGTGCGACGGGGGAGGTGGCATGCGACTGCTATGGCTCGCGCTTGGGTGGACCGCGGTCGGCGGCGCTTTCGTCGGCGTCTGGCTGCCGCTGGTGCCGACCGTGCCTCTGCTGCTGGTGGCGCTCTGGGCGTTCACCCGCGGCTCGCCGCGGGCGCGGCAATGGCTGTTCGAGCATCCCCGCTTCGGCCCGCTCCTCCACGACTGGCACGTTCACGGCGCCGTCCCGCGCCGCGCCAAGGTGCTGTCGGTGGTGGGGATGAGCGTGAGCTTCGTGGTGGTGTGGCGAACCACGCCGCTACCGGGGTGGGGATTGGCGCTGATCGCGCTCCTGTTCGTGGCGATCAGCGCCTTCGTCGTCAGCCGGCCTGCGCCCGTTCGGGGATGATCAGCGCCGGCGCTCGGCGCGCAGGCGAATGGCCTCGGGGTGGCGCGGAACGAGGATGAAGAACAGCGTGCCGACGAGGGCCAGCCGGGCGAGATCGAGGGTGGTGCGCATGGCCGTGGCTCCGTTGTGCTCGATTGTGTACGCACCGCTCCGACGGCCGGATCACGCCCGACGCCGCACGCCCGGCCTCGATCTTCAAGCGGCGGTGTCCAGCCCGCCCATCCGGCAGATCAGCGCCCAGGCCGCCTCCGGCACCGGCATCACCGACAGGCGCGACTGCCGGACCAGCGCGAGGTCGGCCAGCGCCGGCTCGGCCTTGATGGCGGCGAGTGTGACCGGCTGCGGCAGCGGTTTCACCGGTGCGAGGTCGACCCGCACGAACGGCCCCTCGGGCGCGTCCGGGTCCGGATAGGCCGCGCTCACGACCTCCATGATGCCGAGCACCGCCGGATCCTTGACCGACCGGTAGAAGAAGGCGTGGTCGCCGACGCTCATCGCCTTCATGTTGCGCGCCGCCTGATGGTTCTTGACGCCGTCCCAGTCGGTGCGGCCGTCGGCGACGAACCGCTTCCACGAATAGTCGTTCGGTTCGGTCTTGAAGAGCCAGTAGGCCATGGCTTGTGCCCGTGTTCCCGCGGTCGCCGGATCGTGGCGCGCGCCTTCAGCCGCAGCAACCGTCGCCCGCCTGCAGCGGCGGGCACGGCACCGTCCCGAAGCTGCAGAAGACGCAGCAATCGCCCGGCTTCGGGCGTATCAGCGCGCCGCAGCCGGGGCAGTCCCAGAACCACTGACAGGCATCGGTCGGCATCGTCGCCTCGGTTCGCCGCCCGCAGGTCGGGCAGGTGAGCGTGGAGACGGTCTCGATCCGGTCGCGGGCCGTGTCCTCGTTCATCCGTTCGCCCACCAGCGAAAGAGCAGCGCGGTGACCGGCGCCTCCCACCAGGGGGCGGCGACGGCCAGGAGCCAGACCCCACTTGCGCCGACCGTCAAGGCGCGCGCGGCAAGGCGCGCGAACCGCGGGCCGCAGGTGCCTCGGCGCCCGAGCCGCCACCACGCCAGGGCGAGCGGCACGGCCGCCAGCGCGAGGACGAGCGGACGATGCGCGACCAGCGGGCCCAGAACCGCGAGCCAGCCGCCGGCGAG
>CAZCVH010000354.1:0-2699 GCA_964502115.1 uncultured Geminicoccaceae bacterium | reverse complement strand
GCTCAGATCTGCAGAAGGAACACCAGGGCGAGCACGCTCAAGAGCCCGGCGCCGGGATAGACGACCCAGGCGACCGCGGTGTCGGCGCGGATGCCGAAATCGTAGGCGGTGACGCGCAGGCGGTGCGCGGCGTGCCAGACCGGCAGCAGCACGAAGCCGAAGAGCACGAGCTTGCCGAGCCAGTTCGAGGCGAAGGCGTGAGCCGCCTCGTAGGAGGTGGCGTCGGGCAGGATCAGACCGGTGGTCAACAGGATCGCCACCGGCAGCAGCAATGCGGCGAACATCCCGCCGGCGGCGAAGGGCAGCCAGACCAACGGCTTGTGGGAGGGGACCTTGGAGCTCATGGCAGCAGCACCCAGACCAGGAGCAGCGTGACGACGGTGGCGCCGGCGAAGGCGCCGTAGAGCACCTGCATGATCAGCGTCGCCGGGACCCGCTTGCCGTTTTTCTGGCGCAGCGGCTTCATGCCCTGCGGTGCCAGCATGAACCACGTCACCGTGTGGTAGACCGCGAAGGCGAGGATGACGAGCTGGAGGATCACGCCCCCGGTCGACTGCATCGCGCCGATGAAGCCGGCGTAGGCCTCCGGGCCGGAGGCGAGCGCGCCCAGGCCCCAGACGAACAGGATGGTGTAGAGCGCGATGAAGATGCAGGTCGATTCGCGCGCGATGTAGTCGAGGTAGTAGGGCCGGTTGAAGTGCGGATCGGCGATCCACCACTTGAACCGGTCGACCTCCTGCGGGTAGGGGCGCCGCGCCATCACTTGCCTCCGCCGGGCAACAGGAAGCGGGAGAAGTAGTCGACGGCGCTGTCCATCTTGCCCTTCTGGATGGCGGTCGCCGGCTCGACGTGCTTGGGGCAGACGTCCGAGCAGGCGCCGACGAAGGAGCACTCCCAGACGCCGCCGTGACCGGCGAAGGCCTCGCGTCGCTCGTCCCAGCCGCCGTCGCGGCTGTCGGCGTTGTAGCGGTACATCAAGGTGAGCGCCGCCGGCCCCATGAAGTCCTTTTCGAGCGCGTAGACGGGACACGCCGCGTAGCACAGAAGGCAGTTGATGCACATCGTGTGCGCTTTGATGTCGTCGAGCTGCATCGGCGTCTGGACGTGGGGCCCGTCCTCGACCTCGCGCTTCTGCTCGGGGATGATCCACGGCCGACCGCGTTGCAGCTTCTCCATGAAGTCGTCCTGGCAGATCACCAGGTCGCGCTCGATCGGGAAGTTGGCCAAGGGCTCGACGCGGATCTTCTCGCCGTAGTCGCGCACGAACGCCTTGCAGGAGAGCGTCGGCTTGTTGTCCACCTGCATGCCACAGCTGCCGCAGACCGCCATGTGGCAGGACCAGCGGAAGGTCAGCGAGGGGTCGAGCTCGTCCTTGATGTAGGTCAGCGCATCGAGGACGACCCATTCCTCTTTGCAGGGGACGGTGAAGGTGTCGAAATAAGGCGCGTCGTTGCGCTCGGGATCGTAGCGCAGGACCTCGATCTGGCGGTTCTGGACGGTCACTCGGCCGCCTCCACTTTCTGGGCCTTGGCATCGGCGGCGCCGCCGTAGAGCCGCTCGCCGGGCGGCGACTTGGTGATCACGACGTCGAGATAGCCGATCTCGGGCGCCTGATCGCCGCGGTAGTACGCCATCGAATGTTTGAGGAAGGTGTCGTCGTCGCGCCCGGTATGGTCGAGGCGCTGGTGCGAACCCCGGGACTCGCTGCGGGCGACGGCCGAATGCGCGAGCGATTCGGCCACCTCCAGCATGTTCTCGAGCTCGAGGATGCTCAAGAGATCGGTGTTGAACACCTTCGACTTGTCCTTGAGCGCGGTGCCGGGCAGGCGGTGGCGCAGGTCCGCCAGCGTCTCGCAGGTCGAGCGGATGCGGCCTTCGTCGCGGTAGATGCCGCAACCCTCCTCCATGGCGTCGGCCATGGTCCGGCGCAGCTCCGCCGTGCTCTCCTTGCGCTCGTCGCGGGCGTAGATGGTCTCGATCTTGCGCACGCAGTCCTCGGCCTGGGCGTCGATGCGCGCCGCGTTGTCGACTTGGGCGGCGTCGCGGGCGAACTGCGCGGCGTGTTTGCCGGCACGGTCGCCGAAGACGAGGAGCTCGGTGAGCGAGTTCGAGCCCAGCCGGTTGGCGCCGTTGATGCTGACCGCGGCGCATTCGCCGGCGGCGAACAGGCCCTCGATCGAGGTCCGGGCGTCGATGTCGGTGTGGATGCCGCCCATCATGTAGTGGACGACCGGGCGCACCGGTACCGGCACGTGCACCGGATCGGCGCGCATGTAGCTGGTCGCCAGATCGCGCACGAAGGGCAGGCGCTCGTTGATCGTGTCCTCGCCCAGATGGCGCAGGTCGAGGTTCACGGCCTCGCCGTAGGGCGTGTCGATGGTGTTGCCCTTCTGCATCTCGTGCCAGAAGGCCTGGCTCAGCCGATCGCGCGGCCCGAGCTCCATCGCCTTCTTGCGCGGCGACGGCTCGGGTGGGCCGAGGCCGTAGTCCTGCAGATAGCGGTAGCCGTGCTTGTTGGTGAGATAGCCCCCCTCGCCGCGGCAACCCTCGGTGAGAAGGATGCCGGTGCCGGGCAGACCGGTCGGGTGGTACTGGACGAACTCCATGTCCTTGAGCGGCACGCCGGCGCGATAGGCCATCGCCATGCCGTCGCCGGTCTTGATCGCGCCGTTGGTGGTGAACGGGTAGACCTTGCCGGC
>CAZCVH010000353.1:0-2704 GCA_964502115.1 uncultured Geminicoccaceae bacterium | reverse complement strand
CCGCCGACGTCGGCGGCGGCTTCGGGATGAAGGTCTTCTTCTACCCCGAATACGCCATGGCGGCGTTCGCGGCCCACCGGCTCGGCCGGCCGGTGAAATGGACCGCCGAGCGCTCGGAGAGCTTCGTCTCCGACGCCGGCGGGCGCGACCACGTCACCACCGCCGAGATGGCCTTCGACGCCGACCACCGCATCTGCGGCATGCGGGTCCACACCCTCGCCAACATGGGCGCGCACCTCTCCCAGTTCGGCCCGGTGATCCCGACCGGCGCCGCGCTCAAGGTGCTCCCCGGCGTCTACGACGTGAAGCGGCTGGTGAGCCGGGTCGAGGGCATCTTCACCAACACCCCGCCGGTCGACGCCTATCGCGGCGCCGGCCGGCCGGAATCGATCTACTGCGTCGAGCGGCTGATCGAGAAGGCGGCGCGCGAGCTCGGCGTCGAGCGCACCGAGCTCAGGCGCCGCAACATGATCCCGGCCGACGCCATGCCGTTCACGACGGCGGCGGGACAGACCTACGACAGCGGCGACTTCGCCGAGGTCATGGCGCGGGCGAAGGCGCGCGCGGACTGGGACGGCTTCGCCGCCCGCCGGCGCCCGGCGCCCGGCAAGCGCCGCGGCATCGGCATGTGCTGCTACATCGAAGCGACCATGGGCAACCCCAGAGAGCGCGCCGACATCCGCTTCGAGGCCGACGGCAGCGTCGCGGTCGCGGTCGGCACCCAGTCCAACGGCCAGGGCCACGAGACCGCCTACGCCCAGGTCCTCGCCGACAAGCTCGACCTGCCGCCGGAGCGCATCCGCATCGTCCAGGGCGACAGCGACCGCATCCCCACCGGCGGCGGCACCGGCGGCTCGCGCTCGCTCACCGCTCAGGGCGTCGCCATCCGCCACGCCGCCGACGCGGTGATCGAGAAGGGCAAGCTCTACGCCGCCCAGGAGCTGGAGGCGGCCGCGGCGGACATCACCTTCGCGGACGGCGCCTTCACGGTGGTCGGCACCGACCGCAAGGTCGCGCTCATGGACCTCGCCGCCAAGGCCAAGACGATGCCGGCGCCGGCGGAGGGCGACGGCCACGGCCTCGACGCCGCCGCCGCGATCAAGCTCGACGGCTGGAGCTTTCCCAACGGCTGCCACATCGCCGAGGTCGAGATCGACGAGGCCACCGGCGTCACCGAGGTGGTGCGCTACACCATCGTCGACGACTTCGGCACGGTGGTGAACCCGCTCCTGGTCGCCGGTCAGGTCCATGGCGGCACCGTGCAGGGCATCGGCCAGGCGCTGTTGGAGCACACCGTCTACGACGAGGCCGGCCAGATGCAGTCGGGCTCCTTCATGGACTACACCATGCCGCGCGCCGACGACGTGCCGCTGTTCGACGTCGCCACCTTCGACGGCGCGCCGTGCACGAACAACGAGATGGGCGTCAAGGGCTGCGGCGAGGCCGGCTCGGTCGGCTCCTGCGCGGCGGTCGTCAACGCCGTCATCGACGCCCTCGCCGATCTCGGCGTCCGCGAGATCGACATGCCGGCGACGCCCGAAAAGGTCTGGACCGCGCTCCACGGCGACCTGCCGCTCGCGGCCGAATAAGACCGCCATCCTCGTCGCTCTTACCGCGGGCCCGGCCGCAAAGTCGGGCCCGCGCTTCGATCAGGACGGCTCATCCGTGCCCAACCCCTTGATCTAAAACGCCAAAACACCGATCTGGCTTCGTTCGGCATTTCCCGAGGCCAGCGTCACCTGCGCTCGCGGCTCGATCTGCGCTGGGGCTGGCGAGCCATTATAGGATAACACTCTTAGCACTCGCCGGCCACATGCGGCGGTCACGGCCGCGCCGATGGCGGCGGGCGAGTGCCACCCCACGGAGCCGTGCCGCGGCAGCCGTGCTCGAGGCTCGCTTTCTTCGCCATCGGGCTGTTCGACAGCGCGGTGCCGTTCGGCCTGTTCGTCCGGGGCCGACGGACGATCGCGTCCGGTCCGGCCGCCATCGACGGCCGGCCGTTTCGGCGCGCGCGAACCCGGGCCACGGCAGCGTTGCGGGCGGCGCCGCCGAGCCGGCACATCGTCGACCCGGTGACCTCGTGGCCGTGGATGCGTGCGACGAGGTCGACGAGTCGGGCGTGGGGATCGAGGCGGTTCGGCGTGGCTACGCGGCCCGGCCCGACCGCGCGCCCGCGCTCACAGCGAGCGGTAGAGCTCGAGGGTGGTGTCGGCGATGGCGTCCCAGCTGAACTCGGCCAGAACGCGCGCGCGGCCGGCCGCGCCCATGCGGCGGCGGAGCTCGGGATCGCGCGCGAGCCGGTTGATCGCGCGGGCGAGATCGGAGGCGAAGGCCGCCGGGTCGGCCGGCTCGAAGGTGCCGGGCTCGAGTTTGAGGTCGACCAAGAGGCCGGTCTCCTCGGGCACGACGACCTCGGGGATGCCGCCCACCGCGGAGGCGACGACGGCGGTCTCGCACGCCATCGCCTCGAGGTTGATGATTCCGAAGGGCTCGTAGACCGAGGGGCAGCAGAACACCGCGGCGTGCTCGTAGAGCTGGATGACCTCGGGGCGCGGCAGCATCTCCGAGATCCAGACGATGCCGGGCCGCGCCGCGCGCGCGGCGGCGACGTGCGCCTCCATCTCGCGGCCGATCTCGGGCGTGTCGGGCGCGCCGGCGCAGAGCACGATCTGGAGCTCGGGGTCGATCTCCTTGATGGCGTCGA
>CAZCVH010000352.1:0-2705 GCA_964502115.1 uncultured Geminicoccaceae bacterium | reverse complement strand
CGACCGCCGCGCCCGCGATCTCGGTCATGCTCGCGTGAAACGCTTCGAAGGTGAGCGGTACGTAGCGGATCTCGCGGCGCGTCGCCCTCGGACTTCCCGGCATCGGCCATGCGAAGCTCCTCAACCGTTCATGACATCTCGAAGGTGTCCAACGCATCCGTGCCCCAGCCCGCCACCTGCTCGCGCAGCGGGTCCGGGGCGGTCACCGGATACCGTGCGTCCGAGCGAACCCGAGCGCGCGCCGGCGCGCTCGTCGGGTCGTCGCGTCGCGGCGGTCGCCGCACGGGTCGAAGACGTGAAACGACACGAGGTGACGCGCTCAGCCGGCCGGCACCAGCAGGTGGACGCTGAAGAGCGCGTCGTCGTCGACCCAGCGCTCGCGCGTGTGCCAGCCGCCGCGCAGAGCGAGATCGGCGAAGCCGTCGAGGGTGTATTTGTGGCTGTTCTCGGTGTGGATACTCTCGCCCTCGGCGAAGGCGAAGCTGCGCCCGGCGACCCGGACCTCCTGCACGCGCCGGCTGACGAGATGCATCTCGATGCGCCGGCGCTCGGCGTTCCAGCGCGCCTCGTGGGCGAAGCCGGCCGGATCGAAGGTCGCGTCGAGCTCGCGGTTGAGCCGGACCAAGAGGTTGGTGTTGAAGGCCGCGGTCACCCCCTCGGGGTCGTCGTAGGCCGCGCGCAGCCGGCCCACGTCCTTCTCCAGATCGATCCCGATGACGAAACCGGCGACGTTCGCCACGTCGGCGAGCCGACGCAGAAGCGCTACGGCGTCGTCCGGCTCCAGATTGCCCAGCGTCGAGCCCGGAAAGAACAAGAGCTTCGGCGTGTCGTCCAGCACCGCCGGCAGGTGCAGGCCGGCGGTGAAGTCGCCGACCGCCGGCCACACCGGCAGGTGCGGATAGTCCGCCGCCAGTCCGGCGGCGGCGTGGCGCAGGTGCTCGGCGGAGATGTCCACCGGCACGTAGACGGCGAGATCGTCGAGTGCGTCCAAGAGGATGCGCGTCTTGGCGCTCGACCCGCTGCCGAGCTCGACCAGCGCCGTGCGCGCGGGCACGAACGCGGCGAGCCGCGCCGCGTTGGCCTCGAGGATGCCGGTCTCGGTGCGGGTGGGGTAGTAGGCTTCCACCTCGCAGATGCGGTCGAACAGCTTGGAGCCTTCGGCATCGTAGAGCCACTTGCTCGCGATGCGCTTGGGGCGCGCGCCGAGACCGTCGAGCACCGAGGCGACGAGCTCGGTGTCCTCGACCGGGTGGCCGCCGGCGGCGGCCCTCACGCGTCGGCCGCCAGCCGCAGGCCGGTCATCTGCCAGCGCTGATGCGGGTAGAAGAAGTTGCGGTAGGTCGCACGCATCTGCGCCGAGGGGGTGGTGCAGGCGCCGCCGCGCAGGACGAATTGGTTGCACATGAACTTGCCGTTATACTCGCCGATGGCGCCCTCCGGTGGGCGGAAGCCCGGATACGGCCCGAACGGGCTCCGTGTCCATTCCCAAACGTCGCCGTAGAGCTGGCGCGCTCCCGAGGACGAGGCCCCGAGCGGCAGCGGCCGCAGCGTCGCGCTCTCCATGAAGTTGCCGCGGATCGGCACATCGCGGGCGGCGACCTCCCATTCGGCCTCGTTCGGCAGCCGTGCCCCCCACCAGCGCGCGAAGGCGTCGGCCTCGTAGTAGCTGACATGGGTCACCGGCGCGTCGAGGTTGACCGGCTGCGGGCCGCGCAGGGTGTAGGTCCACCACGCCGCGTCCTGCCACCACCAGTAGAGCGGGCTGTCCCAGCCTTCACGCTCGACCGTCGCCCAGCCGTCGGAGAGCCAGAGCGGCTGGCGGCGGTAGCCACCGTCCTCCATGAAGGCGATCCACTCGCGATTGGTGACCGGCCGGGTCGCCAGCCGGAACGGCCGCAGCAGCACCTCGTGGCGCGGTTCCTCGCAGTCGTAGGCGAAGCCGCCGCCGTCGTGACCGATGGCGACGACGCCGCCCGCGTGCTCGCTCCAGTCGAGCCTCGTCTCCCCGGCCACCGCCAGCGGCTCGGGCTGGCGCACCGCCGGCAAGAGCGGGTTGAACGAGAGCGCGTGCAGGAGATCGGTCACCAGGAGCTCTTGGTGCTGCATCTCGTGATGGCAGCCGAGCTCGACCAGCGCCTCGACCTCGCCCGACGCCTCGTCCGCGAGCTCGCGCATCGCCGCGTCGACGTGGTGGCGGTAGGCCAGCACCTCGTCGACGTTGGGCCGCGTGATCAGCCCGCGCTCGGAGCGGGCGTGCCGGGGGCCCGCCTGGACGTAGTAGGAGTTGAACAGATAGGCGAAGCGGTCGTCCGGCGAACGGTAGCCGGCGACGTGCTCGCGCAGGATGAACTCCTCGAAGAACCAGGTCGTGTGCGCGAGGTGCCATTTGGCCGGGCTCGCGTCCTCCATCGACTGCACGACCATGTCCTCGGGCCTGAGCCCCTGCACCAACGCCTCGGTGCGGGCGCGGGTCTCGTCGTAGGACGCGCGCGCGTCGGGCGCGGCGGCCGGGCGCCGCTCGGATGCCGTCGTCATCACTCCTCCCCTACTCCGCGGACGGCGCCGCAACGCCCGCCGGCCTTCACGGTTCCCGGAGGCGACGCGGCGGCGCGGCACGGCCGCGGCCGCGCCAGCGGGGTCGGGTTAGCCGACGCGGGCCTGTGGCGCGATTCCCACCATGTCGCAGCGACCCGTCGAAACCCGTC
>CAZCVH010000351.1:0-2716 GCA_964502115.1 uncultured Geminicoccaceae bacterium | reverse complement strand
AGCCGGTGGCGCAGCCAGGTGCGTTGGCGCTTGGCGTAGCGGCGGACCTTGACGATCGTCGCCCGCCGCGCCTCGGCGAACGGCCAGCGGCCGTCGAGATGGCCGGCGATCTCGCGCACCCCGTCGGCCTTGGCCAGCGGCGAGGCGGCGGCGTCGGGACCGGCCCGCCAGGCCGCCACCTCCGCGACGACGCCCGCGGCGACCATGCGGTCGAAGCGCCGCTCGATCCGCGCCGCGGTCGTCGCCGGCGGCGGCACCAGCGCGACGCCACCGCGCAACGCCGGCAGCTCGGCGCGCCGCCGGTCGGCCTCGCCGAAGCTGGCGATGGAGCGCCCGGCGAGCTCCAAGACCTCCCACGCCCGCACCAACCGCTGGCGGTCCACCGGCAGGCCGCGGGCCGCCAGCACCGGGTCGCGGGCGGCGAGCTCGCGGGCGAAGGCCGCTCGACCCAGAGCCTCGAAGCGGGCTTCGCTGCGTGCCCGCAGCGCGGGCGGGGTCGCCGGCACGTCGGGCAGGCCGCGCAAGAGCGCCTCGAGATAGAAGCCGGTGCCGCCGACCACGATCGCCAGGCGCGGCTGGACCGCGTTCAGCGTCGCCGCCGCGAGGTCGAGCCAGCGCGCGACCGAGCAGCGCTCGTCGTCGCCGAGGATGCCGTAAAGGCGATGCTCGGCCCGTCGCCGGTCGGCGGCGGTCGGCTGCGCGGTCAGGATCGGTAGCGAGCGGTAGAGCTGGACGCTGTCGGCGTTGACGATCACACCGCCCGTAGCCTCGGCGAGCGCGAGCGCGAGCGCCGATTTGCCGCTCGCGGTGGTGCCGGCGATCAGGCAGAACCCGCCGGCGGTGCCGCCCTCGGACCACAGTCGGGAGAAGGTCATGTCCACGGTCGTCTGCCTCGTCGCCCAGCCGGCGACCATGCCGCTCACCGCCGCTCTGGTCGAGCGCGCCCGCCGGGCGCTGCCCGAGACCGAGGTCGAGTGGCTGGCGCGCGAGGAGGCGGTGGAACTGGGGCCGTTGGAGATCGACCCCGAGACCGCCCGCCAGCGGGTGCGCGACGTCCTCGACACCGCGCCGGTGGACGTCTGCGCGCTGCCCTTCGAGGGTCGCCGCAAACAACTCCTGCTCGCCGACATGGACAGCACCGTCATCCAGGTCGAGTGCGTCGACGAGCTCGCCGACGCCCTCGGCATCCGCGAGCGCATCGCCGCCATCACCCGGAGCGCGATGAACGGCGAGATCCCCTTCGCCGCGGCGCTCGGCGAGCGCGTCGCCCTGCTCGCGGGGCTCGAGCAGGCGACGCTCGAGCACGTCGCCGAGACCCGCACGCCGTTGAGCCCCGGGGCGTGCACGCTGGTGGCGACGATGAAGGCCCACGGCGCCGCGACGGGGCTCGTCTCCGGCGGCTTCACGCTGTTCACCAGCCGGGTGCGGGCGCGCTGCGGCTTCGACCACGACCGCGCCAACACGCTCGAGATCGAAGACGGCAAGCTCACCGGCAAGGTGGTGCCGCCGATCCTCGGCCAGGACGCCAAGGTCGCCGAGCTCGAGCGGCTGGTCCACGAACACGACCTGCTCGAGGAGGACGCGATCGCCATCGGCGACGGCGCCAACGACGTGCCGATGCTGGCGCGCGCCGGCATCGGCGTCGCCTACCGCGCGCACCAGCAGGTGCGCGCCCAGGTCCCGATCCGCCTCGACGTCGCCGACCTCACCGGTGCGCTCTACCTCCAGGGCTACCGTCGCGACGAGTTCGTCGAGCCCTGAGCAGCGCACCCTCGACCCTTTCGTTCCGACGCAACTCCCTGCACGGGCTTGGAAAAACGCCGATCAGGCTTCGTTCGGCAACACCCGAACACCGCCCCCGTCACCGGCCCGCACGCGGGCGACCCGCCGGCCATTTTAGGATAGCACACCTATAAATGCGCGACCACCGGCGCCCGTTCGCGCCGCCGCCGCCTTGCGGGGGGGCGCCTCACCAGATCGCGGCACCGAGCGCCAGGCCGAGGACGAGCCACACCAGGGGCCGGGCCCAGCCGCCGTCGCCGCGCCCGCCGCGCTCGCCGTCGGCGCGGAGCTTGGCGAGCAGCTCGTCGGTCTCCTTCACCACCCGCGGCAGGCGCTCCATGACGTCGCGCGCATCGCTGCCGAAGCGGCGGGTGGCGCCGACCGGGCCGAGGTTGAAAGCGATCCAGTCCTCGACCAGCGGCTGCGCCAGCTGCCACATGTTGACCGTGGGATTGAGAGACCGGCCGACGCCCTCGGCCACCATCATGGTCTTCTGCAACAAGAGCAGATCGGGCCGCGCCCGCATCTCGAAGTCGCCGGCGACCTCGAACAGCTGGCCGAGCAGGCGGGCGATCGAGATCTGGTTCTGGGGCAGGCCCATGATCGGCTCCGACATCGCCCGGATGGCCTGAGCGAGCGCGCCGCGATCGACGTGCTCGGGCACCAGACCCCCCTTCACCATCACGTCGGCCAGCCGGGCGTAGTTGCGGTTCAAGAACACCACCAGCAGCTCGCCCAAAAACAGCCGGGTCTCGAAGTCCAGCCGCCCCATGATGCCGTAGTCGATCGGCACGATCGTGCCGTCCGAGCGGATGAAGACGTTGCCCGGGTGCATGTCGCCGTGGAAGAAGCCGTGCACGAAGACGTGGGCGAAGAACACCTTGGCGGAGGTGGTCAGCACCTGGGCCGGATCGACCCCGAGGGCGACCAGGCT
>CAZCVH010000350.1:0-2720 GCA_964502115.1 uncultured Geminicoccaceae bacterium | reverse complement strand
GGCCCGGCCGATGGCGGCGCTGGCCGACCCGCCCCGCCGCCGCCCGACACCACCCGCACCCGCAACGGAGCCGGAAGCGGAGCCGGACCAACCGGCGGCGGCGGCCACCGAAACGCCGAGCCCGCCGCCGCCTTCCGAGCCGGAGGTCGCGAACGCCGACGCCGACGACGCCGCGGCCGGCGCCCCCCGGCCCGACCCCGACACCCGCCGCGAGGAGCGCGAGGAACCCGACCAGCTCGACGCGCTGTTGCAGAGCGTCGAGGAACTCTCCCGCCGGGTCGAAGCCGAGGAGCCGCGGGCGGGCAGCGGCGCCGCCGATGTCGAGACGGCGACGGGGCGGCTCGCCGACATGCGGGCGCAGCGGCTGGGGCGGCTGATCTACGAACAGATCATCGGCTGCTGGAACCCGCCGGCCGGCCTCGACGGCCTGCGCGAGGTCGGACCGGTGGAAATCCGCGCCGAGTTCCGGCAGAACGGCGAGGTGGTCTCGGCAACGGTGGGCGACGGCGACCGCCTCGCCACCGATCGGGTCTTCCGCTCGGTGGCCGAAAGCGCTCGACGCGCCGTCTACAACTGCGCGCCGCTGCAAGGCATGCCGAGCGAGTTCCACTCACAATGGCGCGTGGTCATTCTCGAATTCCGCCCCGATCAGATCGCAGCAGGTGGCTGATGCCCGAGGTCTCGCGCCTTCTCCTCGTCGCCGCGCTCGCGGGCGGCCTCGCCGCGTGCACCACGACGACGCCCGACGCGCCGTCGACCGCTGCCGACGACGACGCCGCCCCGGCGGCCTCCGAGCGGGGCGAGGCCGCCGGGGCCGGCGAGCCGGGGCTCGACGCCGGTGGTGCGCCCGACACCGATCTCGCCGACCTCGATCCGCAGACCCGCCGCCGCGTCGAGCTCTGGCAGGAGGCGATGCGGCAGATCGAGCCGTGCCTGCGGCCACGGCTGGCGGAGATCGACGACGTCGACGAGGCCGGCGTCGTCGCGGTCCAGGTCGAATACGACGACGCCGGCGCGCCGTTGAGCGCCGATCTGCAGGAGGGCGCGCAGGATCGGATGGCCGAGAACGCGACCTACCGCGCCGTCGTCAACGCCATCTTGAACAGCGTGCAGGAATGCGCGCCGCTCACGGACATGCCCGACGAGGAGTTCGACACGTGGCGACTGTTCCCGGTCGTCATCCGGCCGCGTTCGGCCTGAGCGCCGCCGGCCCCCGCCTGGCGCGGCGCACGCTGCTCGCGGCGGGTGTCGGTGGCGCCGCGCTCGCCGGCCTGCCGGCGGCGGCGCAGCTCACCGTCACCATCGACCGCGGCACGGTGAAGCCGCTGCCGGTGGCGGTCAGCCCGTTCTTCGGCGCCGACGAGGCGCTCGCCGAGGACGGGCGCCGCATCGCCAGCGTGGTCGGCGCCGACCTCGAGCGCTCGGGCCTGTTCCGCCTGATCGATCCCGCCGCCTACATCCAGGCGCCGGCGGGCCTGGCGCGCGAAGGGCCGCGCTTCGCGGACTGGCGCACGATCAACGCCGAGGCGCTGATCATGGGCGAGGTCCGCGCCGCCGGCGACGACGACCTCACCGTCGACTTCCGCCTGTTCGACGTCGCCGCCGGCAACGAGTTGCGGGGGTTGCGTTTCACCGTGCCGCGCCGCGACTGGCGGCGGGTCGCGCACAAGATCGCCGACGAGATCTACACCCGCATCACCGGCGAGAGCGGCTATTTCGACACCCGCATCGTCTACGTCGCCGAGAGCGGGTCCGCGACACGGCGCGTCAAGCGCCTCGCGATCATGGACCAGGACGGCGCCGACCACCGCTTTCTCACCCGCGGCGACGCGCTGGTGCTGACGCCACGCTTCGCACCGGACGGGCGCACGGTGGCGTATCTCACCTACGCCTACGGCCCGCCGCGGGTGGCGCTGCTGGACGTGGACGGCGGCGAGGAGCGCGTCCTCGGCGACTTCGCCGGCATGACCTTCTCGCCGCGGTTCTCGCCCGACGGCCGCTACCTCGCCTTCACCCTCGCCGACGGCGGCAACTCGGATCTCTACCTGTTCGATCGCCGCACCGAGGAGCGCCGGCGGCTCACCCGCGGCGGCGCCATCGACACCTCGCCCGACTTCGATCCCAGCGGCGAACGCCTCGTCTTCAACTCCGATCGCGGCGGCTCGCCCCAGCTCTACGTCATGCCCCTCGGCGGCGGCGGCGCGGCCGAGCGCATCAGCTTCGGCGACGGCCGTTACGGCAGCCCCGCCTGGTCGCCGCGCGACGATCTGATCGCCTTCGTCAACCAGAAGCAGGGCGACTTCCACATCGGCGTGATGCGCCCCGACGGCGGCGACGCCCGCCTCTTGACCCGCAGCTACATGGACGACGGCCCCCGCTTCGCGCCCAACGGCCGGGTGCTGGTGTTCGCCCGCACCGACCCACGGCGCGGCCGCACCCGGCTCTTCAGCATCGACACCATCGGCTACAACCTGCGCGAGCTGGCGACGCCGCTCGACGCCTCCGACCCCGACTGGTCGCCCTTGCGCCGATGATCCCGCCCTCGCCCCGCCCACCGCGCCGCTCAGGCGGCCCGTCCGGAAGGAAGTCCGACCATGCGCCTTCTCGCGATTCTCGCCTGCCTCGTGTTGGTGACCGCCTGCGCAAGCACCGAGTCGGGCGAAGCCGGCGCCGGCGCCGGCGATCGCCCCGTCGCCGGCGGCGGCCATGCGGCCGGCGCC
>CAZCVH010000349.1:0-2726 GCA_964502115.1 uncultured Geminicoccaceae bacterium | reverse complement strand
GCCGAGGACGCGATGGAAGCCACCGGCGAGGCCGCCGAGGAAGCCGGCGACGCCGCCGAGCGGGCGACCGAGTAGCGCCCCGACCGGGCCCCGAGCCGGTCGGTCACCCCGCCCGGCTCGGCCGCCTGCGCCCTCACCCGGACCGGGGCGGCGCCCCGTTCGCTCGGATCTCGCGCCCTTCGAAACCGCAGCGCAGGCTGTTGGCGTCGGCGTGCCGGGGATCGCCCGCCACCGCGGCGTCGGTGCGGGCGTCGGGGTGGAGATGGACGAAGAACCGCGCGACGCCGGCGTGCCGCCAGGGCGCCAGCGCCCCGGCCACGTCTTCGGCCGCGAGCGGTCGGGCCAGGCCGAGCCCGATCACCCGGTTCTCGGTCGGCGCGGAGGTCCACAGGGCCGCCGCGATCGCCGCGCCCCGTCGCCGGCGTGAGCGGCAGGCGGCGTCAGCCGCGCCTCAGTCGAGCCAGCCCTGGAGTTCGCGGCGGACGATGGCGTCGACGACGCGCATGCCCCCGTCCGAGTCGTTCAGGCAGGGGATGTAGGTGAACTGCTCGCCACCGTTCTCGAGAAACTCGTCGCGCGTCTCCTGGTCGATCTCCTCCAGGGTCTCGACGCAGTCGGCGACGAAGGCGGGCGAGATCACCGCCAGGCGCTTGACCCCGTCCTTGGCGAGTTGCTCGACGGTCTCGTCGAGATAGGGCTGCAGCCAGGGCTCCGGGCCGAAGCGGGACTGAAAACAGATCTGGAGCTTGTCCTTGGGCCAGCCGAGCCGCTCGCGCACCAGCCGGTTGGTCTTGGCGCAATGGCAGTGATAGGGATCGCCCGCGGTATGGTAGCGCTTGGGCAGACCGTGGAACGAGGTGATGACGACCTCGGGCTCCCAATCGAGCGTGGCGAGATGCTCCTCGATCGACGACGCGATGGCCTCGATGTAGAGCGGGTCGTCGTGCCACGGCCCGACCGTGCGCACCGCCGGCTGCCAGCGCAGGTTCAACAGCTTGCGAAAGGCGTCGTCGTACGCGGTCGCGGTCGTGGTCGCGCTGTATTGCGGGTAGAGCGCCATGAGCAGCACCCGCGTGCAACCCTCGTCGAACAGCCGCTGGAGCACGTCGGGCACCGCCGGTCGGCCGTAGCGCATCGCCCAGTCGACGACGACGTCCGGTCGGCCGCCGAAGCCGGCACGCAACTTGTCGGCCTGGCGGCGGGTGATCGTCCGTAGCGGGCTCTCGTCGTCGGTCCGGTTCCAGATGGAGGCGTAGGCGGCGCCGCTGCGCTTGGGCCGGGTCGACAGGATGATGCCCTGCAGGATCGGCTGCCAGAACCACGACGGGTAGTCGATCACCCGCTTGTCGCTCAGGAACTGGCTCAGATAGCGCCGCATCGGCCAGTAGGTCGTACCTTCCGGGGTGCCCAGGTTGATGAGCATGACGCCCATCTTCTGGCTTCGGACCCGAGGATGGTCCTCGGGGAGCGGCACGCTGTGGGTGAGGGTAGCTGGAGCGTCGGGCATCCGTTGCATCATCGCCGTGACAAACGTATCCGAGAATTAGGGCCGGCACCCGGCGGGGGCAAGATCGGCCACGGGAGGCGACCGTGAAATTGCACTTCACCGACGAGGAGTTCCGCGGCCGCGAGCGCCGCACATTGGCGGCGCTGGCCCGGGCGCGCTTCGACGCGCTTTTTCTGTTCAGCCCCGAGAGCCACTACTGGCTCAGCGGCTACGACACCTTCGGCTACTGCTTCTTTCAGTGCCTGGTGCTGACCGCCGACGGCCGCAAGGCGCTCTTGACCCGCTCCGCCGATCTGCGCCAGGCGCGGCTCACCTCGCGCATCGCCGACATCCGGGTCTGGAAGGACGGCGCCGACGCCGCACCGGTGGCGCAGCTGCGCGCGCTCGCCGGCGAACTCGGCCTCGCCGGCGGGCGCGTCGGCGTCGAATGGGCCAGCAAGGGGCTCGACGCCGCCTCGGGGCGGGCGCTCGAGGCGGCCTTCGCCGAGATGGCGACGCTGGAGGACGCCTCGCTTTTGATCGCCGAGCTGCGGCTGGTGAAGAGTGCGGCCGAGCTCGCCTATGTCCGCCGCGCCGCCAAGCTCGCCGACGACGCGCTGACCGCCGCGCTCGACGCCACCGGGCCGGGCGCCGACGAGGCCTGGATCCACGCCGCGCTGAGCGGCGCCGTCTGCGCCGGCGACGGCGACGCGGCCGGCAATCCGCCCGTCGTCGGCAGCGGCCCCTACGCCCTTCTGTGCCGCGCCCACACCGGCCGCCGCCGGCTCGACGCCCGTGATCAGCTCACGCTCGAATGGGCCGGCACCTACCGCCACTACCACGTCGCCCAGATGCGCACGGTCTGCGTCGGCACGGCCGGCCCGCGCCATGTCGAGCTGTTCGACGCCGCCCACGAGGCGCTCGCCGCCTCGGAGGCGCGGCTGCGTCCGGGCTACCGCGTCGGCGAGGTCTACGACGCCCACGCCCGCGTGCTCGACCGGCTCGGGCTCGGCGAGCACCGCCTCAACGCCTGCGGCTACGCCCTCGGCGCCACCTACGCCCCGTCGTGGATGGAATGGCCGATGTTCCACGAGGGCAACCCGGTGGTGCTCCAGCCCGACATGGTCTTCTTTCTGCACATGATCTTGATGGACAGCGCCACCGGCACGGCGATGAGCCTCGGCCGCAGCTCGCGGGTGACCGACGGCGCGCCGGAGGCCTTGAGTGCGCACCCGCTGGA
>CAZCVH010000348.1:0-2731 GCA_964502115.1 uncultured Geminicoccaceae bacterium | reverse complement strand
GCAGCTACTTCGCACTCGTTGCCGATACGATCGAGCGCTTCAAGCAGGACGAGCCGATCTTCTACTACACCTGGACGCCGCTCTGGGTG
Organism: uncultured Geminicoccaceae bacterium; assembly: GCA_964502115.1. Classification (GTDB taxonomy): domain Bacteria; phylum Pseudomonadota; class Alphaproteobacteria; order Geminicoccales; family Geminicoccaceae; genus JAAAPF01. The sequence continues at coordinate 2,642 of CAZCVH010000348.1, read as the reverse complement.
TCGGGTGTGCTCGTGCCGGGCGAGGACGTCGAGTGGCTCGAGGTTCCCTACACGTCGCTGCCGGACGATCCGGACGCGACCGCCGAGGACACCTCGGCGGCGGGCAAGAACCTCGGCTTCGCCGTCGACAACATCATGGTTCTCGCCAACGACGCCTGGGCCGCCGAGAACCCGGCGGCCGCCGCGTTCCTCGACGCCGCCGAAGTGCCGATCGACGACATCAGCGCGCAGAACCTCTCGATGCGCGAGGGTGAGGACGACCGCGACGACATCCGCCGGCACACCGCCGAGTGGATCGAGCAGAACCAGGAGGCGTTCGACAGCTGGGTCGAGGCCGGGCTCGCCGCGACCGCGGACTGAGCGACGACCACCGCCGGCCGCGGCGGTGACCACGGGTCGGGACGGCCGTCACGGGTGTCGAGCCCGCGGCGGTCGCTCCGGCCGCTTTTCTGTTCGCAGCCGCGCCGCTCAACGAGTGAAGCCGAGCGCGAGCATCACCACGATCGCGACGACGCTGCCGCCGACCAGCACGGTGACCTTGTAACGCGCCATCGCGTCGTGGAGCGCGCTGCCGAGCACCCGGACGGCGACGGCAAAGCCGGCGTAGAGCAGGCCGCGCCCGAACGTGATCGCGACGACGAACATCGCGAACGGGTAGCCCGCGACGCCCGCCCCCAAGGTGGCGGCCTGATAGGGCAGCGGCGAGATCGCGAACACGAAGATCGCCCAGAAGCCTTCCCCTTCGAGCCGTTCGACGAAGCCGGCAGCGGCCTCCGCAGCGGTCGGGTCCGCCCACCAGGGTGCTACGCCGGCGGCCAAGCCGAGCCCGAGGCCGTACATCGCGATGCCACCCACGATCGAACCGAGCCACATCGCGGCGGCGAACGGCACGACGCGGTCGCGGTAGAGCGCCATCAGCGGCACGACGATCGGTTCCACGGTGAGCGGCACCACCGTGTTCTCGATGGCGGTGGCCGCGACCAGCCACCAGAACGCGCCCGGCCGGTGCACCGCGGTCTCGAGCCAGCGCTCGAAACGGGCGAGCGGACGGGACCGCCGTCGGTCGTGCGAACGGGGGTCGTCGGACATGGCCGGAACCTGGACGCTCGCCGTGACGTTGTCACGAACTCGCCGGAACGCGTCGTCGGGGCTGGTCGCGGCGCGCTCGGTCGCTTAAGTCTCGACGTGGTTTCGCTCTTGGCGAGGAGATGGTGTTGAACGCTGCGAAGCTCGTACCGGCCGTCGTCGTCGCGGTCGGTGTCGTCGCCCTCGGCTGGTGGTTGCTCCAGCCGCCCGGTGACCAGGCGACGACGGTCGGCACCGATGGTGATCTGCCCCAAGTGGCGGTAGCCGAGGTGCTGGCGGGCCCCGACGACGACCTCCGCCGCATCCAGACGGCGGTCGAGGCCGCCGACGACGTGCCGTTGCCCAGCCGCTTGCGCGGCGCGGTCCAGGCCATCGAGGTCGAGGAGGGCGCGCAGGTCGAGGCCGGCCAACTTCTCATGCGTTTCGAGCAGAGCTCGCAGCGGGCGGAGCTGATGGCGGCCGAAGCGGAGACGTCTCTCCTGGAGGCGGAGCTCGAGCGCGCACGGCGGCGCGTCGAGGAGAACCTCGCCGCCGAGGCGGACATCGAAGATCTCGAGCAGCGGCTCGCCGACGCCGAGCGTCAGCTCGAGGGAGCCCGCGCAGCGGTCGAGCGGAACAACATCCGAGCTCCTTTCGCCGGCACCGTCAGCTTGGCCGGCATCGCCCCCGGCGACATCATCACCCGCGGGCAAACCATCGCCACCTTCGACAGCCCCGACGAGCGTGTCGTCCGTTTCGACCTGCCGCGCCGGCTCACCACCGACATCGCGGTCGACGACGACCTCACCGTTCGCGGCGGCGATGCCGAGACGACGGCGCGGATCATGGCGCTCGGCAGTGCGCCGGGGGCCGAAGCGACGACGGTCGAGCTCACCGCCGTCCTCGACGATCCGGCCGCCTTTGCGGCCGGTTCCGAGGCGGTCGTCGAGATCCCGGTCACCGGCGTCGACACCGCGATCGTGCCCGAAGCCGCCGTCCTCGAGGACGCCCGCGGGGTCCGGGTCTTTCGCATCGAGCGCGGCCTCGCGCGCTCGACGCCGGTGGAGAAGGCACGCCTGACCGAAGACGGAATGCGCGTGCGCGGGCCGCTCAACGCCGGCGACATGGTCGCGGTGAGCAAGCTCGACGAACTTTCCGACGGAATGCGGGTGGCTGTCGTCGACGGTGCCGACGGCGGCTGACCCACGCGCCATGGACTGGAGGTCGACCATGACCGATGAACGCCGGTCGCTCGACGACGCCCTCGACGATCCGGAGCGGCGTTTCGGCACGCCGGCGGCCGTGATCGCGGCGACGGACCTCTCCAAGGCCGACAAGATCGCCATCCTGCAGCGCTGGCGCCTCGACGCGTTGCGCCTCTGCGATTCCGAGCAGGAAGGCATGGGCGGTGGCGAGAACGCGCACCTCGCCGACATCGAACGACTGCTGTCGGATCTCGGCGACGCGTAGTCGTCGCCGGCAGCAGCGATCCGCCACCGCTGTCGCCGCGACCGCGCTCTCCCAGCCTGACCGCCAGCCCATACCGGCGGATGGAAGCGGCCACCGTCGACGGGGAG
>CAZCVH010000347.1:0-2743 GCA_964502115.1 uncultured Geminicoccaceae bacterium | reverse complement strand
GACCGTGCGCGAGGTCGCCCCCCATCTGGTCGACGGCTTCGACGGCCGCACCCGCGCCTTCGTCCAGGTCCAGCAGGGCTGCGATCACCGCTGCACCTTCTGCGTCATCCCCTACGGCCGCGGCAACAGCCGCTCGGTCGGCCTGGGTGCCGTGACCGCGCAGGTGCGCACGCTGCTCGCCGCCGGCTACCGCGAGATCGTGCTCACCGGCGTCGATCTGACCTCCTACGGCAAGGACCTGCCCGGCCGGCCGACCTTGGGCGCGATGCTCAAGCGGCTGTTGACGCTCGTGCCCGAGCTGGAGCGCCTGCGCCTCTCCTCGCTCGACCCGGCCGAGATCGACCCCGACCTGGAGGAGCTGATCACCCGCGAGCCCCGCCTCATGCCGCACGTCCACCTCTCGGTGCAGGCCGGCGCCGACCTCGTCCTCAAGCGCATGAAGCGCCGCCATCTGCGGGACGACGTCATCCGGCTGACCGACCGTCTGCGCACGAAGCGGCCCGAGCTCGCCTTCGGCGCCGATCTGATCACCGGCTTTCCGACCGAGACCGACGCGCAGTTCGACGACACGCTCGCGCTCGTCGACGAGGCCGGCTTGAGCTTTCTGCACGTCTTCGCCTATTCGCCGCGGCCGGGCACGCCGGCGGCGCGGATGCCGCAGCTCGAGCCGCGGGTCCGAAAGGCGCGCGCGGCGGCGCTGCGCGCGAAGGGCGCGGCGGCGATGACGCGGCTGTTGGAGCGGCTGGTGGGGGCCGAGCACGAGGTGCTGGTCGAGCGCGGCGGCCGCGGGCACACCCCGCATTTCGCGCCGATCGTGCTCGCCGGCGGGGCCGAGGCCGGCGCGCTGGTGCGCGCCCGCGCCCATGGTCACAAGGACGGCCGGCTCGAGGGAAGGGTGGCGGCCTGATGGCGTCGTGGTGGCAACGGCTCAAGGGCGGGCTGCAGCGCTCCTCGCAGGCGCTGACGCAGAACGTCACCGCCATCTTCACCAAGCGCAAGCTCGACGACGAGGCGCTGGAGGAGCTCGAGGACGCCCTGATCCAGGCCGACATGGGCGTCGACATGGCGCGGACGCTGGCCGCCCGGCTGAAGAAGGACCGCTTCGGCAAGGACGTCACCGACGTCGAGGTCAAGGAGGCGCTCGCCGGCTACATCGCCGAAACGCTGGCGCCGGTGGCCGAGCCGCTGGTGCCCGCAGGCGCGAAGCCCTACGTCGTGCTCGTCGTCGGGGTCAACGGCACCGGCAAGACGACCACCATCGGCAAGCTGGCGGCGCTGTGGGCGGGCGAGGGCAAGACGATCGGCATCGCCGCCTGCGACACCTTCCGCGCCGCCGCCGTCGAGCAGCTCGAGATCTGGGCCGAGCGCGCCGGCGCGCGCTTCTTCAAGGCCGCCACCGGCGCCGACGCCGCGGGCCTGGCCTACGACGCGTTGGCGAGCGCCAAGCGCGACGGCCTCGACGTGCTCCTCGTCGACACCGCCGGCCGCCTCCACAACAAATCCGCGCTGATGGACGAGCTCGAGAAGATCGACCGCGTCTTGAAGAAGCAGGACGCGGCGACGCCGCACGCGAGCCTGCTGGTGTTGGACGCCACGACGGGCCAGAACGCCCACCGCCAGGTGGCGCTCTTCAACGAAGCGATCGAAATCACCGGGCTGGTGGTCACCAAGCTCGACGGCTCGGCCCGCGGCGGGGTGGTGGTGGCGCTCGCCGACGCCTTCCACCTGCCGGTGCACGCGGTGGGGGTCGGCGAGGGTATCGAGGATCTCAGGCCGTTCGAGGCCGCCGGCTTCGCCCGCGCGCTGTTGGACCTCGAGCCCGCATAGGCTAAGACCGGCGCGCCCAAACTCACCGTGAGGCTCGGATGTCGCGCAGTCTGGTCGAAACCGTGCTCGGGGCGCTGGTCCTCGTCGCCGCCCTCGGCTTTCTGGCCTACGCCTACACCACGAGCAACGTCGCCGATCCCGGCGGCTATCGGCTCGAGGCCTCGTTCGCCGGCATCGGCGGCGTCCGCACCGGCAGCGACGTGCGCGTCGCCGGCATCAAGGTGGGCGAGGTCGTGCGCGCCCGGCTGAACGATCAGACCTACCAGGCCGTCCTCGACCTCTCCGTCGCCAGCGGCGTCGAACTGCCGCTCGACAGCTCCGCCCGCATCGCCAGCGAGGGGCTGCTCGGCGGCCAGTTCGTCGAGCTCCAGCCCGGCGCCGAGCTGGACATGCTCGAGCCGGGCGACGAGATCACCTTCACCCAATCCGCCCTCAGCCTCGAAGACCTGATCGGGCGCTTCGTCTTCTCGGGCGAGGGCGACGGCCCGAGCGGCGGCGGCTCGTGAGGGGCGCGGGCCTCGCGCTCGCCACGCTTCTGGCCGCCGGCACCGCCCACGCCGAGGTCGACCGGCCCCGCGACGTCGCCCGCCTCGGCACGCTCGAGAAGGTCACCGCCCGGGTGTCGCGCCTCGACGTCCCGGTGGGCGCCACCAAGCGCTTCAAGAAGCTGGAGATCACCGTCGAGTCCTGCTTCGAGGCGCCGCCGACCGAGCCGCCGGAGAGCGCGGCCCATCTCACCATCCGCGACCGGATCGCCGGCGCGCCGCCCGAAGAGGTCTTCGCGGGCTGGATGTTCGCCTCCAGCCCGGCGCTCTCCGCGCTCCAGCACGCCGTCTACGACGTCTGGGTGGTCGACTGCCTGAGCGAGGAGGAGGCCACCGCCGGCAACGGCGAGCCCACCCCGGCGGCGCGCGAC
>CAZCVH010000346.1:0-2752 GCA_964502115.1 uncultured Geminicoccaceae bacterium | reverse complement strand
CGCCGGGCGAAGCGGGACCGTGGGGCGAGCTCATGAGCGGAACAGCCTCGTATATTGGGTTTCGTGGCGCATCGAGCAGATCTCACCGAGCCAGGCGCAGCCGCCGAGCTCGTCGAGCGTCGCGGTCTCGGCCTCCTCGGCGAGGGCGTGGACCGGCGGCTCCAGGGCCGCGAGTGCGCGCTGACCGGCGTTCTGGCCCAAGGGGATCAGCCGCACCCCGGCCGAGACCAGGTTGGCGGCGAAGGCGTGCAGATAGGCGTGCAGCGCCGAGCGCAGCGGCACGCCGTGGGCGGCGGCGGTGACCCCGACGGCGACCGGATAGGCCAGAGGCGTGTCCTGGCACAGCCGCTCGATCCCCGGCGCCGGCCAGGAGCGCCGCACCGCGTCGCGAAAGGCGCCGCCCTGCTGCAGGCTCTCCAGCCGCAGCTCGGCGGTGGCGTGGCAGACGGCGGCGAGCTCGCGGATCTCCGCCGAGCGGGTCTCGTCGTCGGCACAGGCCGCCTGCCAGGCCGCGGTCAAAAAGATCGCGTCGTTGCGCGGGCTGCCGGCGACCAGGAGGTCCTCGATCCAGGCGGCGAGCGTGTCGCGGTCGGTGACCAGGCCGTCCTCGACGGCGGTCTCGAGCCCGTGGCTGTAGGTGTAGGATCCCACCGGAAAGCTCGGCGACAGCCACGACATCAAGCGAAAGAGCGCGCGCTCACCCGTGCTCATGGCCCATCCCTTGGCCGTGTTGCTGGTCGTAGGCGCCGGGCTCGGGATCGAACGGCGCGGTGACGTGGACGAGGCGCGCGCCCAATCCTTCCAGCATCGCCTCGATGACGTGGTCGCGGCGGATCAACAGGCGCGCGTCCGCGAACTGCACCGGCAGATGGCGGTTGCCCAGATGCCAGGCCAGCTCGACCAGCGCGCAGCCCGCGCCGGCCTCGACCGCGGTCAGCGCCTCGGCCTCGGCCACCACCAGCGCCACCCGGCCGTCGGCGAGCACGAGCCCGTCGCCGTCCGCGAGCACCGGCGGTGCGGCGAGGTCGATCAGCACCTCCTCGCCCTCCTCGGCCCGCACGACGTGGCGGCGCTTGCGCCGGCCCTCGAGATCGAGGGTCAGATGCAGCGCCACGGTGGCGTCGACCAGCTCGGCCTTGGCAAGGATCCGCGTCGCGCGCTGCATGGCCGGCTCAAAAGAGGAAGTAGCGCTGCGCCATCGCCAGCTCCTTGGCCGGCTCGCAGACCAGGGGCGTGCCGTCGGCCTTGACCTCGTAGGTCTCGGGGTCGACCTCCATCGCGGGCGTGGCGTCGTTGAGGACCATCGCCGCCTTGGAGATGCCCGAGCGGGTGTCGTCGACCGCGAGCAGGTCGCGCTCGAGGCCGAGCTCGCCGCCGAGGTCGCGGGCGAGCGCGGCCTTGGAGACGAAGCTCACCGCCGAGCGGGTGAGCGACTTGCCGAAGGCGGCGAACATCGGCCGGTAGTGCACCGGCTGCGGCGTCGGGATCGAGCCGTTGGGATCGCCCATCGCGGCGGCGGCGATCGAGCCCATCTTCAAGACCAGATCGGGCTTCACCCCGAAGAAGGCGGGGGTCCACAGGCACAGATCGGCGAGCTTGCCCACCTCGATCGAGCCGATGTGGTTGCTCATGCCGTGGGCGATCGCCGGGTTGATGGTGTATTTGGCGATGTAGCGCTTGATGCGGTGGTTGTCGTTGTCGCCGTCCTCCTCGGCGAGCGCCCCGCGCTGACGCTTCATCTTGTCGGCGGTCTGCCAGGTGCGCAGGATGACCTCGCCGACGCGGCCCATGGCCTGGCTGTCCGAGCCCATGATCGAAAACGCGCCGATGTCGTGGAGGATGTCCTCCGCGGCGATGGTCTCCTTCCTGATCCGGCTCTCGGCGAAGGCGACGTCCTCGGGGATATTGGGGTCGAGATGGTGGCAGACCATGAGCATGTCCAAATGCTCGGCCACGGTGTTGACCGTGTAGGGCCGCGTCGGGTTGGTCGACGACGGCAGGACGTTGGCCTCGCCGCAGATCTTGATGATGTCGGGGGCATGGCCGCCGCCGGCACCCTCGGTGTGGTAGGCGTGGATCGTGCGGCCCTTGAAGGCCTTGGTCGTGGTCTCGACGAAGCCGCTCTCGTTGAGCGTGTCGGTGTGGATCATCACCTGCACGTCGAGGTCGTCGGCGACCGCCAAGCAGTTGTCGATCGCCGCCGGCGTCGTGCCCCAGTCCTCGTGCAGCTTGAGCGCCGCGGCCCCGCCCTGGACCTGCTCGACGAGTGCTGCCGGCGTGGCGGCGTTGCCCTTGCCGGCGAAGCCGAGGTTCATCGGGAAGGCCTCGGCCGCCTGCAGCATGCGAGCGATGTGGAAGGCGCCGGGCGTGCAGGTGGTGGCGTTGGTGCCGGTGGCGGGGCCGGTGCCGCCGCCGAACATCGTCGTGATGCCCGACATCAACGCCTCTTCGATCTGCTGCGGGCAGATGAAGTGGATGTGCGGATCGAAGCCGCCGGCGGTCAGGATCTTGCCCTCGCCGGCGATGGCCTCGGTGCCGGGGCCGACGACGATGGAGACGTAGGGCTGGGTGTCGGGGTTGCCGGCCTTGCCGATGGCGGCGATGCGGCCGTCCTTCAAGCCGACGTCGGCCTTGTAGATGCCGGTGGCGTCCACGATCAGCGCGTTGGTGACGACGGTGTCGACCGCACCCGCGGCGCGGGTCGCCTGGCTCTGGCCCATGCCGTCGCGGATGACCTTGCCGCCGCCGAACT
>CAZCVH010000345.1:0-2754 GCA_964502115.1 uncultured Geminicoccaceae bacterium | reverse complement strand
GCGGGTCTCAGCCCGCCGCGGGGGTCGAGGCGGTCGGGCAGGTGACGCCGGTGCCGGCGAGCCCGCAATAGCCGTGTGGCACTTTGTGGAGATACTGTTGGTGGTAGTCCTCGGCGAAGTAGAACGGCACGTCGACCGCGATCTCGGTGGTGATCGTGCCCCTGCCGGCGCGGCTCAGGGCGTCTTGATAGGCCGCGCGGCTGGCCTCCGCCCGCGCGGCGTCCGCCGCGCTCGCGAGGTGGATCGCCGAGCGGTACTGGGTGCCGACGTCGTTGCCCTGGCGCATGCCCTGGGTCGGATCGTGGTTCTCCCAGAAGATCCGCAGCAGCCGCTCGAGCGCGACGACGGCCGGGTCGTAGACGACGCGCACCACCTCGGTGTGGCCGGTCCGCCCGCTGCAGACCTCCTCGTAGGTGGGATTGGGGGTGTGGCCGCCGGCGTAGCCGACCGCCGTCACGACGACGCCGGGCTCGCTCCAGAACAGCCGCTCGGCGCCCCAAAAACAGCCCATGCCGACGACGAGCTCGCGGGTTCCCTCGGGATAGGGCGGTTGCAGCGGCGCACCGGTCACGGCGTGCCGCGCCGCCGTCGGGATCGGGGTGTCACGGCCGGCGAGCGCCTCGTCGGCGGCGGGCACACGGCTGGTTTTGCCGAACAGACCGAACATGTCGTACTCCAAGTGATCAACCGTCGACATAAGGCGCCGCGACGCTGCGCCAACCGTTGCCGCGTTCCGCGGGCGGCGGCAATGTCACATGCGCAATCTCGATTTCGTGGGCGTCGGGCATGAGCGATCGTGGCTTCATGGAGTTGGCGGAACGCACGCTCGGCGGCGTCAACCTCGTCGCCGGCGTCGCGACCGACACGGTCATCGCACTCGGCGACAAGGCGTGGTGGCGGCGCTGCCCGCCCGGCACGGTGCTGATGCGCGCGGGCGAGGTCCGCAGCTCGTTCTTCTCCCTCGTGCACGGCTCGGCCCGGCTGCAATATCGCGACGCCCGCCGCGACCTCGTCGCCGAAGCCGGGGAGACGCTGGGGATCCAGATGGCGTTCTTCGACGGCCCCGCCTGGGCGACGGCCCGCACCACCACCCCGGCGCTGATCGCCGAGATCGCGCGGCTCGACCTGCTCCACGCCATGGCGACGTCGCCGGCGCTCGCCACCAATGTCGGCCGCATGCTGGCCGCCCGCAGCGACGGCGTCGAACCGCGCGAGCAGCTCGACACCCAGATCCTCAAGGCGTTGGCCCGGGCGGTCGACGGCGTCGCCGACGGCGGCGAAGCGCCGTTGCCCGCGCCGATCGACCCCGCCGTCTGGGCGACGCTGTTGGGTGTCGACAAGAGCGACGTCGAGCGTGCGCTCACGCGCCTGAAACGCCACCGCATCGTGCGCCACTCGCCGAGCGGCGTGCAGTACGTCGATCTCGACCGCCTGAGCGAACGGCTGCGCTGAGCGGGCTCACCGCGAGCGCGGATCGAGCGGGGCCTCGAACAGCCGCCCGATCCGGTCCTCCAGTTGCGCCGCCGCCGCCAGCAGCGTGGCCTCGCCGCGCGGCGGCGCCACCAGCTGCAGCCCCACCGGCAGCCCGTCGGCGGTCGGCCCGGCGGGCAGCGACAGCGCCGGCGCGCCGGTCAGGGTGACGGCGTAGGCGCAGGTGACCCAATCGATGTAGCTGGCGAAGCGGTGACCTTCGAGTACCTCGACGTAGCGCTGCTCGACCGGGAACGGCCGGCACACCGCGGCCGGACAGAGCCACAGGTCGTAGGTCGCGAAGAAGCGCACCAGACCGTCGAACATCGCGCTGCGGTCGCGCTCGGCCTTGCCGATGGCGGCGGCGTCGAGCGCGAGCCCCTTTTCGATGTTCCAGACGATCTCGGGCTTGAGCTGGTCGCGGTAACGCTCGAGCAGTGGCGCCATGTTGGTGGCGTAGAGCTCGGCCCGCAGCACCGTGAAGGTGTCGACGGCGGCGGCGAGATCGGGCGCGGCCTCGACCACCTCGACGCCGAGATCCTCGAAGCCGCGGGCGGCGGCCTCGCAGACGCGGGCGATCTCCGGATCGACCGGGGTGATCCCGCCGAGATCGGGCGAGAAGGCGACGCGGCCGAGCCGTGGCGGGCGCTCGACCGCGACGCGAAACGGCACCGCCGGGGCGTCCATGGAAAGCGGATCGCGGCGATCGAAGCCGACCATGGCGTCGAGCATCAAGGCGCAGTCGCGGACGTCGCGCGCCATCGGGCCGCGGACGTCCAGGGTCTGAAAGCGGCTGGCCGGGCGATCGCCGACGACGCGGCCCGGCGACGGGCGCAGGCCGACGACGCCGGTGAAGGCCGCCGGGGTGCGCAGGCTGCCGCCGAGATCGGAGCCGTCGGCGAGCCACGCCGTGCCGGTGGCGAGCGCCACCGCCGAGCCGCCCGACGAGCCGCCGCAGGTGAGCCGCGTCTCCCACGGGTTGCGGGTGTAGCCGAAGACCTCGTTGAAGGTCTGGCCGCCGGCGCCGAACTCGGGCGTGTTGGACTTGCCGACGACGACCGCGCCGGCCGCCTCCTGGCGCTGCACCGAAAGGTCGGTGCGGTCGGGGACGTGGTCGGCGAAGATCGTCGAGCCGTAGGTCGTGCGCACGCCTTCGACGTCGTGGAGGTCCTTGACCACCGTCGGCAGACCGCCGAGCAGGGTCGCGCCGGCGACGCCGCGCTCGAACTCGCGGGCGCGCTCGAGCGCCCGCTCGGCGCAGACCGTCGGCACGGCGTTGACCGC
>CAZCVH010000344.1:0-2764 GCA_964502115.1 uncultured Geminicoccaceae bacterium | reverse complement strand
TCTCGCAACATTAGGCCGTGGCATTCCGTCGAGAACGCGGCGGCTGACTTGATCGGTAGCGTACCGTCGAAAAAAATACGATGAGATGGCAGCGCTTTCGCGATCGGCGCCATCCGTGCTGCGAAGCTAAAAGCTTCGAATTTCCATCCCGTTTCACAGACAAAAAGTCGACTCGTTCCCCGCTCCACTAAAACATCATGACCGTAAAATCCGGGACCGAGCGCGTCTCCAAGCTTTCTGGCGAGCTCAATAAGCTTGGAACTGTTATTGAAGACCAGAAGATGTTGAAGGGTTTCGAGAAGCTCGGGGTCTTGCGGCGTATTGGTGGTGTGAACCGACGGTTCCTCGCTGGCCGGCCGTGCGCGCACGTAAGCGTGGATCAGCGTCGAGCCGACGCAGAGCAAACGCAGAGCCGTGAAATAGCGACGGCGGCCGACATCGACGGTGGTGTCGATAAACCGCGTATTGTAGCGCGACGGCTCGCCATGTCCGGCGGTGACGACAAAAGCCGGCGCGGCGGAGCGAGCGTTAGCGTTACTGAAAACGGGCGCGTCGTCGGTTGCCGCCGTGGTCGGCACCAAAATGCCGTGCGAGGCGAGAAACTCGTTGGTTCGCTTCTTGTCGGCGATGAGAGGAGCGCGCGAGGGGGCGTTGAAGACGACGCGACCGCCGGCCTCGCAAGGCGCGAGCGCCTGGATCTCGTCGCGCTCCTCGTTGGCCACACAAATGACACAAAGCCGCGACGGACCGCATCGTGCCAGTTCGCCGACACCCCGAGCGTAGCGCGTTTGAAGGCCTCGGCGTGCGAGCGCACTGGAAAATTTCGGAAAGAAATGTTGAGGCTTGACCTTTCCCGAACGAAAATCGCCATGCGGGGGTGCCAGAATGACCACGCACGGTTGCGAACGGCCGTGGGGGCGGGGTCGCCAAGACACTCCCGAGCCAGCGATGCGCAGGCGCCAAGCGGTGTAGTCAATCTTCTCTTTTAAGCTAACCGTCAAAAAACTTCTCCTTTTCCAATTCAAGATGCGCAGCACCCACTAAAATGTAAATAATCAAAAAAGACGAGAATAAATCGATTTCATCAAACGATCGTGCGCTTTCGACAAACGGCGATCGGCCCGGCGCGAGGGCGCCGTGGGAACGGCCGCTGGATGGTGAGAGAATGGCGGCCCCGACGGGATTCGAACCCGCGACCTCCGGCTCGAAAGGCCGGCGTCCCTACTCCGGGACGACGACGCGCGAGCGCGACCGCGGTTCGGTCGGGTGGCTCGCCCTCTGGGTCCGGCTCGCGCCGGACGACCGCGTCACCGCGGTCGAGCCCGTCGGCCACTCCGACGACCTGCGCTATCGGCTCCGGCCGTTCGGCGACCGACCGCGGACGACGGCCGGTGTCGGCGGTCGGCCGTGAACCCGCTGCCGGCTCCGCGCCGGTTCGGCCCCTCGACGGTGACATCAAGGCGGCCGCCCGCGTTTCGCGCGACGCCGGAAGGTCAAGCGAGGTCGTCGAGATCGACGCCGAGCGCTTCGCTGATCTTGATGTAGGCGTCCAGCGAACCGCGCTGCCGCGGTCCGGCGCGTTCGATATCGCACAGGTACGCCGGCGAGATCTTCGCCTTCTCGGCCAACCCACGCAGCGACAAACCGCGATGCTCGCGCCACACTTTCACCGGATTTTCGTCGCCGACGATCAGACGATCGGCGACCTGCCGCGCCAACTTCTCTTCCTCGCCTCGCGCCAGCGACGACTGCGCATCGAGGCCGGCCTGCAGGTCTTCGAGGTCGCGAGCGGCCTCGCACAGCCGCTCGAACTCGGCGCGCGCGATCGTGACCGTATCCGTCGTCTCAGTCGTCACCGCCGATCCTCCTGTAGGCGCGACCGCGCGGCAGCACGTCGAGGACGAGGAGTTCGTCCGTGCTCGGCATTTCGAACAGGATGCGCCAACTCCCGACGCGAAGCCGCACGAGGCCACTTACCCGATGTAAAATCTCGACGTCGTGAGGACTACCGTCCGGTTGCGCCGCGAGGCGGTCGACGGCGGCGCAGATCCGCGCCGCACCGTTCACAGGTAGCCGGCGCAGCGATTTCGCCGCGCTCTTCGTGAACGTCACCTCCACCACGCAGGCAGTGTACGCCGAAAGAGAAAGCCCTGAAAATCCGAGGGTGGGGTTATCGGGGCGGCGGATCAGCGAGAAGGATGGTAGCCCCGACGGGATTCGAACCCGCGACCTCCGGCTTGAAAGGCCGGCGTCCTGACCGCTAGACGACGGGGCCCCAGTGTGCTCACGCGCGAGGGTGCTAGCGCGGATCGGGGCGTGGGCGCAAGGGTGGGGGTGGCGGCGCGCGCTCAGGTCTCGGGTGCGACGTCCTCCAACAGCAGCTGGACGGCGCCGGCGCCGCGGTAGTCGTCGGGCGCGAGGTGGCCGGCGAGCTGGATCGCGGGCAGCTGCGCGGCGCGGGCGAGGGCGGGCTCGAGCGCGGTGCCGACGGCGCGAAAGGCGATGGCGTCGAGGCGGCGGCCGTCCGCGCCGGCGCAGCTCACCTTGAGGTGGCGCTCGCCGACGACACGGAGATGCGCGATGCGGCCGCCGACGACGCGCAGCCGCGGCGGCGGGTGCTGCTCGCCGTAGGGCTCGAGCCGGGCGAGGGCGGCGAGAAGCTGGCCGTTCGCGCCGCCGACGGCGACGGCGGCGTCGACCAGCAGCGGCGGCGGTGCCGGCAGATCGGAAGAGCACACGTCTGAACTCCAGTCACGTGAAACGA
>CAZCVH010000343.1:0-2775 GCA_964502115.1 uncultured Geminicoccaceae bacterium | reverse complement strand
GACGGCGCGGCCGCGGCGCCGCGCTGGAGCGCGTCCCGTCGACGTCGAGCCGAGCCACCCGCACACCCCGCCCGGCCGCCCACCAGCATGATGCCCTGGGCGGCCGGGCGGGGTGTGCGGGTGGGTCCGCCCAAGTGGGATGCGCGCTAAATCGCCGCCCGCAGGCCGGCGCTGACCTCGTCGAGCACGCTGCTCAACAGGCGCTCGTCGTCGGCCTCGACCATGACGCGGACCATCGGCTCGGTGCCCGAGGGCCGCACCACCAGGCGGCCGTGGCCGTCGAGCTGGGCCTCGCCGGCGGCGATGACGCGGGTGATCTCCGGCCGTGACATGTCGGGGCGCTGCGGCACCCGCAGGTTCTCGAGCCGCTGGGGCAACGGCGTGAAGGCGCGGCTCACCTCCGAGAACGGGCGCGCCTTCTCCACCATCACCGCCATCACCTGCAGCGCGGCGACCAGCCCGTCGCCGGTGGTGGCGTAGTCGCCCAGGATGATGTGGCCCGACTGCTCGCCGCCGACGTTGAAGCCGCCGGCGCGCATCGCCTCGATGACGTAGCGGTCGCCGACCTTGGTGCGCACGGTGTCGAGGCCGTTGTCGGCGAGAAAGCGCTCGAGGCCGAGGTTCGACATCTGGGTGCAGACGACGCCGGCGCCGTTGAGACGGTCCTTGGCGTGCCAGAAGCGCGCGATCAGCGCGATCAGCTGGTCGCCGTCGACGAGCTGGCCCCTCTCGTCGACCATGACGACGCGATCGGCGTCGCCGTCGAGGCCGATGCCGAGATCGGCCTCCTCGCCGATGACCCGCTGGCGCAGGGCCGTCGGCGCGGTCGAGCCGCAGCCGTCGTTGATGTTGAAGCCGGTGGGCTCGGTGCCGATCTCGACCACCTCGGCGCCGAGCTCCCAGAGGATCTTGGGCGCCACCCGGTAGGCCGCGCCGTGGGCGCAGTCGACGACGACCTTGAGGCCGGCGAGGGTGAGCTCGCGCGGAAAGGTCGACTTGCAGGCCTCGAGATAGCGCCCGATCGCGCCCTCGAGCCGCTCGACGCGGCCGAGGCCGGTGCCCTCGGCCAGCTCCGGCGTGGCGGCCATGCGGCGCTCGATCTCGGCCTCGATGTCGTCGGAGAGCTTGAAGCCGTCGGGGCCGAAGAGCTTGATGCCGTTGTCGGCGAAGGGGTTGTGCGAGGCCGAGATCATCACCCCCAGCTCGCAGCGCAAGGACGGCGTCAGATAGGCCACCGCCGGCGTCGGCAAGGGGCCCAGCAGCGTGACGTCCATGCCGGCGGCGACGAAGCCGGCGGTGAGCGCCGGCTCCAGCATGTAGCCCGAGCGCCGGGTGTCCTTGCCGATGACGACGCGGTTGCGGTGCTTGCCGCGGGTGAACATGGCACCGGCGGCGTAGCCCAACTTCAGCGCGACCTCGCAGGTCATCGGATGCCGGTTGGCCGTGCCGCGAATGCCGTCGGTGCCGAAGAGTTCCCGCGCCATGTACGCCTCGATCCCGCTGAACGCCGACGGCGTTGTAGGCGCTCGCGCCGCGACCGCAAAGCGCGGCGGTGAGCGAGCCGTACGATGAGCACGCAGCCGCTCCCGCCCGCGGCCGCGAACCCGGCTGACAAACGCATCGGTTGATTTCTCTTAAGCAAACTTCTACCAATTCCCCGGATGCTCGCGGGTTCCGATCGCCGGGTGGGAGTGCTTCGATGTTCGACCGTTTCCAACAGCTCACGGGCGCAGCCGTCGTCGGCGCGCTCGCCGTCCTCGCGCCGGCGGCCATGGCCGCGGATCAGGGTGCGATCTCCGACACCGCCTCCGAGGGCCGTCTCGACGTCACGCTCGATTTACCGCCGCTGGTGCGCATCAGCGGTCTGCAGGACATCGATCTCGGCACCTTCGACGGCACCGCCCTCGACGGCAGCGACGACGTCTGCGTCTGGTCGACGACGCGGGCCTACTCGATCACCGCGACCGGTGACGGCGGCGGCGGCGCCTTCACCCTCACCGGCAACACCAACGGCGACGTCGTCGCCTACGCCGTGGAGTGGGCCGACAGCGCCGGCCAGACCTCGGGCACCACCCTTACGAGCGGCAACGCGGTGACCGGCCGCACGACCAACGCGACCACCACCGATTGCAACGGCGGCAACGACCCCAACGCCACCGTCATCGTCGCGGTCGCCGAAGACGATCTCGCCGCCGTCACCGCCGACAACTACAGCGGCACCCTCACCCTCCTCGTCGAACCCGATTGATGCGCCGGCGCGCGCGCCGCGCGGCCGCGCTGCTCGCCGTCGCGGCCGGCCTCGCCGCACCACCGGCGACCCCGTCGGCGGCGATCGCCGGCGGGGTCGCGATCGTCGGGCTCGACGGGGTCGATCTCGGCCGCTGGAGCGGCCGCGGCGACCTCACCGGCGTCGATACCCATTGCGTCGCGGTCGACCCCCGGCACGGCTCGTCGCAGTTCCACGTTCACGCGTTCGGCGACGGCCCGGGGGGCCGCTTCGAGCTCACCGACGGCCTCACGGCGCTGCCCTTCGAGGTGCACTACGACGACGGTCGTGGAGCGAAGCTGCTGAACCCCGGTGGCACCCTCAACCATCTGCGCGGCCGCTCTCCGAAGGAGGGACGGGGACCGTGCGCCGCGCGCGGGCGCGGGGTGCAACAGCGGCTCGAGATCCGCGTGCGCGCCGGCGACCTCGCCCGCGCCCCCGCCGGACGCTTTCGAGGCCGGGTCCATCTGACGGTTCTGCCGGAATAGCGCGCCCGGGCGATGGACCCC
>CAZCVH010000342.1:0-2782 GCA_964502115.1 uncultured Geminicoccaceae bacterium | reverse complement strand
AGCCGAGCGCGGTCGAGGGGGCTCAGGCCTCGCCGGCGCTCTCGGCGTCGATGAGGTGTTCCAGCATCCGCCCGAGGGCGACGAGCGGAAAGATGTCGTGGTGCACCGAGCTCTTCAAGAAGACGTAGGGCTGCCGGCGGCCGTCGCCGCCGCCGAGCCGCTCGACGAAATCCTCGTGGCCGGTGATCAGCACCACCGGGACGTCGTCGGAGGCCGCCTTCAGCCGGTCGTAGGTCTCGTCCCCGTCGCTGTCGGGCAGGCCGAGGTCGGAGACCACGAGGTCGACACCGCCGGCGCGCAGCCGGGCGAGCCCTTCCTCCAGGGTGCCGGCGCAGACGATGTCCGCTCGGGTTTTGGCGAGGGTGCGGCGGAACAGGCTCTGATCGAGGGCGTCGTCCTCGATCAGGAGCACGCGGGCGGGGGCGGCACACATGGGGGTACGATCCTGCTCTATTGCCGTAATAGGTACTTCATCCTATACTCCGCCCGACGCTCGACCTCAAGCCCAAGGGCGCCGGCAACATGACCCAGCCCACGCTGCTCCTCGTCGAGGACGATCCGTTCGACGTTCTCGCCATGAAGCGCTGCGTCGCCGCCAACGACCTGCCGGTACGCCTGGAATGCGCCGCCGACGGGGAGGAGGGGCTGGCGACGCTCAACCGCCTGTTGGCGGAGCCGCGCCCCGGCGCGGTCTTCGTCCTGCTCGACCTCAACATGCCGCGGATGAACGGGGTCGAGTTCCTCGACGCCCTGCGCGCCGACCTCCGCCTCGCGCGCACGCTGGTCTACGCGCTCACCACCTCCAACGACGCGCGCGACCGCCGCGCCACCTACGCCCGCGGCGTCGGCGGCTACATCTGCAAGGACGCGATCGCGCCGGACTACAGCGACCTCGCCGGCTTCGTGCGCCACTTCGTCGATCTCGTGACCTTGCCGGAGCCCGGCCAGCCCTGAGGCCGGCGCGCCCCGGCCGCGCTCAATCGGTGCGGCGCGCGGCGATGGCGTCGGCCAGCGCCACGGTGCGCTCGGCCATCACCACGTGCAGGTTCTCGATCAGCTTGCCGTCGACCACGACCACGCCCTGGCCCGCGGCCGCCGCCGCCTTGTGGGCGTCGATGATCTTGCGGGCCCGGGCGACGGCCTCCTCGTCGGGGGCGAAGGCGGCGTTGGCGCCGTCGAGCTGCTTGGGGTGGATCAGCGTCTTGCCGTCGAAGCCGAGCTCGGCGCCCTGAGCGCAGCTGGCGCGAAAGCCCTCCTCGTCGGCGAGGTCGAGATAAACGCCGTCGAGGATGGCGAGCCCGGCCGCGCGCGCCGCCAGGACGCAGAGCCCCAAGGACGTGATCATCGGCAGCCTGAGCGCGGTGTGCTGGCAGACCAGCTCCTTGGCGAGATCCGAGGTGCCCATGACGAAGCCCTCGAGCCGCGGGCTGGCGTCGGCGATCTCCTCGGCGCGGAGCATGCCGCGGGCGGTCTCCATCATGCACCAGAGCGGCAGATCGGCGCGCCCACCCGCGGCGTCGAGGATGCGCTCGGCGCGGCGCACCATGTCGGCGCTGTCGACCTTGGGCAGCAGCACCGCGTCGCAGTTCATGCCCGCCGCCGCTTCGAGGTCGGCGTAGCCCCAGGGGGTGTCGAGGCCGTTGACGCGCACGATCAGCTCGCGGCCGCCGTAGGCGGCGCGATCCCGGAGCGCCTCGCCGACCAGCCGGCGGGCGTCCGCCTTCGCTTCGGGCGAGACCGCGTCCTCGAGGTCGAGGATCAGGCCGTCGGCGGCGAGCGTCTTGGCCTTGTCCAGCGCGCGGGCGTTCGAGCCCGGCATGTAGAGCACGCTACGGCGCGGACGGACGGTCATCGCGGGCCTCCCGGTTGGCGAATGCGGACGCCGCGGGCATACCCCAGCCGGCGCCCGGCTCCAAGCCCGCCGCCGGGGCTCAGCCGAGCAGGGCCCGGATCGCGCTGGCCTTGTCCGGCGCCACCGTCAGCCGCATCCGCTTGAGCCGGCTGCGCGCGCCCGCGGTGAGCTCGAACGCGGTCGGCGCCACCCGCCAGCTCTTCGACAACAGTCGGACGACGGCGCGGTTGGCCGCGCCGCCCTCGGCCTTGGCGGTGACCTGCACCTGCAGACGGCGGTGCCCTGCGCCGTCGTCGGCGATGGCGCCGATGGCCTCGCGGCGCGCGCCCGGCGTCACCTTCAAGAACAGCTCGACGGCGTCGCCGCGTGGTTCGAACGGACCGCGTCGCGTCATCGTCAAAACCCCGTCATGCAGGCGCCGCCGAACATCTCCCAGAGCAGCGACTGGCCGAAGGTGAGCAGCAGGATCAGCACGATGGGCGAGATGTCGATGCCACCGAGGTCGGGCAACAGCCGCCGGATCGGCATCAGCGCCGGCTCGGTGATGCGGGTGAGAAAGTCGCCGATGAGGTAGACGACGCGGTTGCGGCCGTTGATGACGTTGAACTGCACCAGCCAGGTCATGATGACCGCGATGATCAGCCCCCAGATGTAGAGGCTGATGACGGTGTTTACGAGCTGCAACAGCGAACACATACGAACTCTCCGAGCGGGCGGCGACGGGGCGGGTCGAAACGGTGGGGGGGCGCGAGCGCGCGGACTATAACGTTTGCGGCCGGGCTCGCCAGACCCGGCAACGTTCTTGACACTCCCTGTGCGCTTTAGGATACACCGCGCCCACGCAGCGCGTTCGATCCGTGGGGCCGTAGCTCAGCTGGGAGAGCGCTAGAATCGCACTCTAGAGGTCGTGGGTTCGAATCCCATCGGCTC
>CAZCVH010000341.1:0-2785 GCA_964502115.1 uncultured Geminicoccaceae bacterium | reverse complement strand
TGATAGGATTTTCTAATGATCGGGATCTCGATGAAGCACCTGCGCTACTTCGATTCGCTGGCCAGGCACCGGCATTTCGGCCGCGCCGCCGTGGCCTCGGGGGTGTCGCAACCGGCGCTGTCGGTGCAGATCAAAGAGCTGGAGGACAGCCTCGGCGCGCCGCTGATCGAACGGGGCGGGCGCCGGGTCGGCCTCACCGCGCTGGGCGAAGCGTTCGAGCTGCGGGTGCGCGACATCCTGCGCGCCGTCGACGAGCTCGGCGACCTCGCGCGCGCCTCGCAAGGTCCGCTCGCCGGCGGGCTGCGCCTCGGCATCATCCCGACCGTGGCGCCCTACCTCCTGCCGACCTTCATCAAGGAGCTGGCGGCGCGCCATCCCCGCCTCGAGCTGCGGCCGCGCGAGGCGGTGACGCAGAAGCTCGTCGACGACCTCGCCGAGGGCCGCCTCGACACCGCGATCGTCGCCCTGCCGGTCTCCGAGCCGGCGTTGCACGAGGAAGCGCTCCTGGAAGAGGAGTTCGTCCTGGTGCGGCCGTCGGAGGAGGCCGACGCGCCGGTGCCCGATCCGCAGCGGCTGCGCGAGAGCCGAATGCTCCTGCTCGAGGAGGGTCACTGCTTTCGCGACCAGGCGATCTCGTTCTGCAAGATGTCGTCGGCGATCCCGCGCGATCTGGTCGAGGCGAGCTCGTTGTCGACCCTGGTCCAGATGGTCGGGGCGGGCATCGGGGTGACGCTGATCCCGGAAATGGCGGTGGCGGTCGAGACGCGCTCGGCCCCGGTCGCCGTCGCCCGCCTGCCACCACCCCGCCCGGCGCGGACCATCGGCATGGTCTGGCGCAAGACCAACCCGTTGGTGGATCGTCTGCGACACATCGCGGAAGTCTTTCGCGAGGTGAACCGCGTCCGCGTTCGCTCCGCCGAGCGCGATCCGAAGCTTCGCCCGCCCGCCACGACGGAACCCGGCGCGGCGGTCTAGCCCGGCTGAGGACCGCCCGCGCCGAGGACGGCGCCGCCGGTCCCCGCACCGGCGGCCGCGCCGCCTCACCTCGCCGCGCCGTCCTCGGTGATGAACGTCAGTTCGCGCGCCAAGGTGGGGTAGAGCGCGGGCGTGGCGACGAGGATCGCGAAGCCGGCGCGGTCGGCGGCGCGGGTCGCCGCCGGGTTGACGAGGGCGCCGGCCTCGGTGGCGATCAGGGCCGCGGCGGCGACGTCCCAGGCGAAGATCCGGGCCTCGAAGAAGCCGTCGACGCGGCCGGCGCCGACATGGGCGATGGTGAGCGCGCCGACGCCGTAGGCGCGAAAGCTGGCGCCGGCCAGCGCCAGGCGCTCGACCGCGGCGATGGTGGCCTTCGGCGAGGCCTTGCGGGTGAGACCGAAGACGAGCTGGGCACCGGCGACGCGGGCGTGGTCGCGGCAGCGCAGCGGCTGGCCGTCCAGTTGCGCGCCGGCGCCGCGGCGGGCGTGGAAGAGCTCGTCGGCGACGGGGTCGTAGACCACGCCGAGCCGGCTCGCGCCGCCGTGGCGAAGCGCGACGCTGACGCACCAGCCGGGCCGGCCGTGGGCGAAGTTCGAGGTGCCGTCGATCGGATCGACGACCCAGGTCGGCCGCGCCGGATCGATGCGCGGCTCGCTGCCCTCCTCGCCGAAGAAGGCGTCGTGCGGGAAGTGCGCCGCGAGCTCGCGGTAGAGGAAGTCCTGCACCGCGGTGTCGGCGGCGGTGACGAAGTCGGCCTCGCCCTTGTCGCGCAGCGCCAAGGTCTCCGGTTCGCGCCGGACCGCGACCGCCATCGCCCCGGCGCGGCGGACGAGATCGGCCAGCACCGCCGCCCGGCGGTCGAGCTCGTTCGGGGTCATCCGGCTCCTTTCCGCGCGCCCGCGGTCGGCGCCGGTGGGCGCGCCGACGCGCCGGGACGTTCTCGCACATCGCCACGGCCGCCGCGAGATCCCGCCGCCGGCGGCGCGGTTCGGCCCTGTCGCCGGGCGCCATCTCCTTTAGGATCGACGCACCGGGGGTGAAGCCGGATGCAACGAGCGGGCAAGGGACACGGCATGGGCGAGATCAACAAGGTGGCGCTGTTCACCAACGAGTACCCGCCGAACGTCTACGGCGGTGCCGGCGTCCACGTCGAATATCTGAGCCGGTCGCTCGCCAAGCGGATCGCGGTCGACGTCCGCTGTTTCGGCGAGCAGCGCTTCGACGCGCCGGGGATGCAGGTCCGCGGCTACGCCCCCTGGGCCGAGGCCAAGACCGGCACCGATCCCCGCTTCGGCGGCGCGCTCGACGCCTTTCACCGCTCGCTGGCGATGGCCAAGGACACCATCGACGCCGACGTCGTCCATTGCCACACCTGGTACACCGACATGGGCGGGCTGATCGCGAGCCGGCTCTGGGACACACCGTTCGTGCTCTCGATCCACTCGCTCGAGCCGCTCAGGCCCTGGAAGGTCGACCAGCTCGGCAACGGCTACCACCTCTCGACCTGGATGGAGCGCACGGCGATGGAGCACGCCGACGCCATCGTCGCCGTCTCCAAACAGACCCGCGAGGACGTGCTGCGGCTGTTCGACGTCCAGCCGTCCCGCGTCCACGTCATCCACAACGGCATCGACCCCGACGAGTACCGCCCGACCGGGCGCAGCGACGCCCTCGAGCGCCGCGGCGTCGACCCCGCCCAGCCCTATCTCCTGTTCGTCGGCCGCATCACCCGCCAAAAGGGCATCATCCACCTCGTCGACGCCATCAAGGAGATCGACCCCGAGCTCCAGATCGTGCTCTGCGCCGGCGC
>CAZCVH010000340.1:0-2799 GCA_964502115.1 uncultured Geminicoccaceae bacterium | reverse complement strand
CCACCGAGATCTACACTCTTTCCCTACACGACGCTCTTCCGATCTGGCACGAACGCGCCGGCGGTGATGCGGCGGACGGTGCTGGCCTGCGGGCCGACGTCGCTCTCCTTGGCCCGGACCACCACCTCGACGGGGTCGCCCGGCTGGAGGGTGTCGAAGTCGGGCTCGACCACGCTGTTGCGATGGAAATAGACCAGCCGGCCGTCGGTCATCGCGATCTGGCCGAAGCCGCGCTGGCGGTCGAGCTCTTGGATGCGGCCCTGTGGCGGCGGGACGTGGGTCTTGACCTCGCCCCGCGCCTTGGCGTGCCAGGCCTCGAGCTGGCGCTCCATGGCGTCGAAGGCGTCGCGGATGGCGACCAGCAGGTCCTCGTGAGCCTCGACGTCGCCGGGCTCCCGCGAGGTGACGAGCTCGGTGCCGGGCACCCGCACCTCGATGCGCACGCTCCAGTGCCGGCCCTTGCGCTGGTGGCGGTGCGGCGTGCTGAGCGCGACGTGGCAGCTGGTGATGCCGTCGCAGAAGCGCTCCAGACGGCGCACACGTTCACGTACTCGTTGTTCGACGACGGGTGGCGCCTCGACGTCGTCGAAAACCAGTTCCACCGGTGTTTGCATGTCGACCTCCCGACCGCGGTTGGACCGCTGATGGTATTCGTATAGCATCATGAGACCATGGGCGGGAACACGATCACCGTCGCGGGCGGGTGGCTCCGCTCTTGCCCGCCCCGCCCCTGCTCGGACTAAACTGTTTCAGAGAACGTCTCAGGAGATCGCGGATGCAGGGCATCTTGTCGGGTTTGCGTGTCGTCGAGGGCTCGGCGTTCGTGGCCATGCCGTTGGGTGGCATGACGCTCGCTCAGATGGGGGCGGACGTGATCCGCTTCGATCCGATCGGCGGCGGCCTCGACTATCTGCGCTGGCCGGTCACCCTCGACGGCAAGCACAGCCTGTTCTGGGCCGGGCTCAACAAGGGCAAGCGCTCGATCGCGGTCGATTTCAAGCGACCCGAGGGCCAGGAACTGCTGACCCGGCTGATCACCGCTCCCGGCGACGACGGCGGGCTGTTCCTCACCAACTTCCCGGCCCGCGGCTGGCTCGGCTACGAGGCGCTGAAAAAGGAGCGCGAGGACCTGGTGATGGTCAACCTCACCGGCCGCGCCGACGGCACCTCGGAGGTCGACTACACGGTCAATCCGCAGGCCGGCATACCCTACATGACGGGCCCGAACGTCTTCCCACGCCCGGTGAACCACGTGCTGCCCGCCTGGGACCTGATCTCCGGGCAGATGGCGGCGTTGGGCCTGTTGGCGGCGGAGCGCCACCGCCGGCTGACCGGCCGCGGCCAGCTGGTCAAGCTGGCGCTCAAGGACGTCGCATTGGCGATGGTCGCCAATCTCGGCATCCTCGCCGAGGTCACCGTCAACGACATCGACCGCCCGCGCGACGGTAACTACCTCTACGGGTCCTTCGGCCGCGACTTCGGCACGCTCGACGGCAAGCGGTTGATGGTGGTCGGGTTGACCAAGGGTCAGTGGTCGAGCTTGGTCAAGGTCACCGGCGTCGCCCCTCAGCTCGAGGAGTTGGCCCAACGATTGGGGCTCGACTTTTCGAAAGAGGGCGACCGCTACCGTGCCCGGCGCGAGATCGCGCGGATTTTCGAACCCTGGTTCGCCACCCGGATGCTGGCCGAGATCCGCAAGATCTTCAACGAGGCCGGCATCACCTGGGCGCCTTACCACACCGTGCGCGAGATGGCCGAGCACGACCCGGACTGCTCGACCGCGAACGACATGTTCGAAACCGTCGAGCAGCCCGGGATCGGCGACTATCTGATGCCCGGCGCGCCGCTGCAGTTCGGCGAGCACGCGCGCTTGCCGGTGCGACGCGCGCCGCGGCTGGGCGAACACACCGACGAGATCCTCTTGGAGACGCTCGGGATGAGCGAGGGCGAGGTCGGACGGCTGCACGACGGTGGCGTCGTCGCCGGCCCCGAAGAGGATTGAGGCGTCCAGGCCGCCGGGTCGCGCCAACGGTCGCCGGGTCCGTCATGTGAAACGATCAGCGTACACCGATGAGCCCGCGCGGCGAAGCGGGTTGCCAGCAGGCCGAGAACAGACGAACACTTGCGCCCCAACACGGGGGTCATGCACCATGTTGCGGTGCACGATTTCGGTCAGGCGGCGCACCGGACCGGTGTTCACCCGTGCGCCGTGGCGACGGAAGGGCGCGGGGGTGGCTTTGCGATCGCAGTACGCGGCGGTTCCGACACCAGATAGAGGCCCGACGCGCGGAGAGTGACGCGGTGGAAAAGATTCAGCAAGCCGTCGAACGCGCTCGCCAGCAGCGCGCCAGCCTCGGTGGTCAAGTCGGTGGTCAAGTCGGCGCGCCGCCGACCGCGAGGCGGCCGTCCGCGCAGACGGCGGGCGTGAGCGGCGCGCTCGCCGGGGCGCTCGAACACGCGCGCGTGTTCGAGCCGTCGGCTCGACATCTGCAAGAGAACCGGATTCTCGCCGGTGCGACCGACGACGCGCGCAGCGACGTCTTCCGCAAGCTGCGCACCCAGGCGATGCTGCGCCTGCAAACGCTCGGCGGGCGGAGCATGATGGTCGTGAGTGCCCGCGACGGCGAGGGCAAGACGCTCGTGGCGTGCAACCTGGCGTTGGGCATCGCCCGTCAGACGGCGGCGCCGACCTTTCTGTTGGACATGGACTTCCGCCGACCCAGCGTTCATCGCGCCTTCGGCATCGAGCCCGAGGTCTCGCTCACCGACGTCATCGAGGGACGGGCGACCGTCGAGGAG
>CAZCVH010000339.1:0-2801 GCA_964502115.1 uncultured Geminicoccaceae bacterium | reverse complement strand
ACGAC
This sequence comes from uncultured Geminicoccaceae bacterium, assembly GCA_964502115.1. GTDB lineage: Bacteria > Pseudomonadota > Alphaproteobacteria > Geminicoccales > Geminicoccaceae > JAAAPF01. The sequence continues at coordinate 2,796 of CAZCVH010000339.1, read as the reverse complement.
GCTCTTCCGATCTGTCCGCCCGACCGCGCGCGGCACCGCGACCGCGCGGCCGGGGCGCCGTGACCGCCATGGATATTCGGGTGCTCTACACCATCGTGGCGATCGCCGAGCACGGCAGCTTTCTGGCGGCGAGCCGCGCGCTCAGCCTGTCGCCGGCCGCCGTCAGCCTGCACGTCAAGATCATCGAGGACGAGCTCGGCGAGACCCTGTTCGACCGCTCGGTGCGGCCGCCGGTGTTGACCGACGCCGGCCGTCGCACGCTCGAGCGCGCCCGCCGGGTGCTCGCGGAATGGGAGAAGCTCGGCGAGAACGGCGCCGGCGAGGTCGCCGGCGCGCTGGCGCTGGCAGCGGTGCCGACGGCGGTCGCCGGCCTGCTCGCGCCCGCGCTGGCGCGGCTGCGCGGGCTGCGTCCGCAGCTGCGGGTCACGCTGACGACCGATTACGCCGAGGAGCTCGAGGACCGGCTCTCCCGCGGCATGGTCGACGCCGCGGTCACCATCCAGCCGACCGCGCCACCGCTCGCGCTGCGCTTCACCCCGGTCATGGTGGAGCCCTTCCACGTCGTCGCCCCGGCCGGGACACCGGGCCACACCGATGCCGAGCTGTTGACCGCGCTGCCCTATATCCGCTTTCGCGGCCACGCCTGGATCGCGCATCTGATCGAGCAGGAACTCTCCCGCCGCCGGCTGCGCCTCGACGCGGCGATGGACATCGACGGCGTCACCGGCGTCTTGGCGCTGGTCCGGGCCGAGCTCGGCGTGTCGATCCTGCCCGCCGGCCAGATCGACGACGATCACGCCGCAAGGTTGCGCACGGTGCCCTTCGGCGAGCCGCCGGTGAGCCGGCCCATCGGGCTGTTGCGCCGTCCGGACCACGCCAAGACACTCCAGATCGAGGAGTTTCTGGCGGCGCTGCAGGCGACGGTCGCCGGTGCGCCGACGGCGCCGGCGGCGGCGGAGGCGGGCGCGCGGTCAGCCCAGGAGCGCGAGAACCAGGCCCTGGACGACGGCGGCGGCGGCGGCGAGACCGGCGAGGTAGCGCAGGTTGACCCCGAGCACGAGACGACGGGCGGGAACCTCGAACAGACTTGAAGCGGCCACGATCGAGAGCGACGCGTAGGAGGCCATCGCGCCGGCCATCCAGCCGAACAGCACCACCTGGATCTCGACCAGGTCGGGCAACGCCCCCGCCACCGGCTCCAGGAGCGCGAACAGGACGGTCGCGGCGACGATCGGGTGCAGCCCGGCGACGGCCATGGGCGGTCCGAGCGCGAAGCCCAAGAGCGGCACCAGCGGCAGCGGCCACTGCGCCAGCCTGAGCCAGCCCGCCACGACATCGGCGACGCCCGTGGTGGTGATCAGCTCGCCCAACAGCAGCGCGCCGGTGAAGATCAACAGCTCGTCGCCCATCCGCGGCAGGTCGCGGCCGGCACGCAACAGCGCGGCGCCCAAAGGTCGCGTCGGCAGCGCCCACAGCCGGACGACGCACAAGGGGGGCAGCACGATCGCGACGACCTCGAGCGTGGAGAGCCCGCCCACGCTGGCGACCGCCACGACCAGGCCCACCACCGCGAGGATCGGCAGCGCCAGGCTCTTGAAGGCGACCAGCGCCGGCAGGGCGGCGCGCACCCCTTTGAGCCCGCGATCGACGAACACCGCGGCGACCAGGGCGGCGGCGGTGGTCGGCAGGCCGAGCGCGATGACGGCGGCGAGCTCGACCTCGGGCTTGGCGGTCAGAACGAAGCCCATCGCCACCGTGAACGGCGACCACAAGACGCACAAGGCGAAGCCGCGGATGGCGGCGCGGGCGAACTCGACGCGGCGCTCCGGCTCCTGGCGGATGAGAAAGGGGCGGATGACCGGCAGCGCGCCGATGATCATCACCGCCGCCAGCAGATGGCTGCCGATGGTGAGCCCGGCGATGCGGCGGCCGGGCCCGAGCTGGTCGAAGGCGGCTTCGGCGGCGCGCGCCTCGGGGCTCACCTGCACGGTCTCGCGCATCAAGAACAGCGCCGGCAGGAAGATGACGAAGACCAGCGCCCCTTCGGCGGCGCGAAAGAGCGCTCCCGGATCGCCGTAGGCCACCACCAGGACCAGGGCGGCGGCGAGCCCGACCGCGGCGACGGCCCGGCTGACCGTCTTCGCCGCCGGCAACGCCAGGGCCAAGAGCACCAAAAAGGCGGTATCGCGGGTGACGACGAGTGCCGGCGGTGCCGCCGCCATCGCCACCAGCCCGGAGAGCCAGAGGGCCACGACGAGCACCAGCTTGACGCGATAGAGCGCCGCCGGCGGTGGCCGCCAGCGACCGGCGGCGGCGAGATCGGAGCCGAAATCGTCGAGCTTCACGAAGCGGTCGGTGCCGGGTCGTCGAAGGCGCCGATGAAGCGCGCCAGCAGGGGCACCTGGTGGTCGAGCATGTGGCGGCCGAGATGGACCGGCAGACCGCGGGCCGCGGCGGCGTCGATCAGGCGGGTGCGCTCGGGCTTCATGACGATCTCGGCGACGACGGTGCCGGCGTCGGCGGCGGCCGGGTCGAACGGCAGCGGATCGTCGGGCTCGAGCCCGAGCGAGGTGGCGTTGACGACGACGTCGAAGCCGGCGGGGTCCACCGGCCCGGCGCCGGCCTCGAGGCCCGGAAACACGGCGCGGACGCCGGCGGCGAGCGCCTCGGCGCGGGCGGCGTCGCGGTTGGCGACGACCAGGCGGCCGACGCCGGCCTCGGCCAGGGCGTAGGCGATGGCCTTGCCGGCGCCGCCAGATCGGAAGAGCACACGTCTGAACTCCAGTCACGTGAAAC
>CAZCVH010000338.1:0-2827 GCA_964502115.1 uncultured Geminicoccaceae bacterium | reverse complement strand
CTCATGCCGGCACCGGGGCCACGAGATGGTCGAGGACGCGCGCCGACAGGAGCACGCCGGGCATCCCGGCACCCGGATGCGTGCCGGCGCCGACATGGTAGAGCCCGGCGATGCCCTCGCCTTTGTTGTGGAAGCGGAACCAGGCGGACTGCGTGAATTTGGGCGCGATCGAGAAGCCCGAGCCCTGCCAGCTGGCGTAGTCGGACCGGAAGTCCTCGGGCGTCATCCAGAATTCGGTGGCGATGCTCCCGGCGAGGCCCGGCAGGACGGTGCGATCGAGCGCGGCGACAATGCGGTCGCGCAGCCGCGGGCCCTCCACCTCCCAGTCGATCCCCTCGGCCTCCAGGTTCGGCACCGGGCAGAGCACGTAGAAGCCGTCGCAGCCGGCGGGCGCCAGGTCCGGATCGCTCGCCGTCGGCCGGTGCAGATAGAGCGAGAAGTCGTCGGCGAGCACCTTGCGCTCGAAGATGTCGGTCAGAAGCTCGCGGTGACGCTCGCCGAACCAGATCGTGTGGTGCGCCACTTCCGGCCACTGCCGCTTCGTGCCGAAGAAGAGCACGAACAGACCCATCGACAACGAAGCGCGGTCGAGCCGCCAGCGCGCCAGCCGGGTCGTGGCTTGCCGCGGCAGCAGCTCGCGATAGACGTGCATCGGATCGCCGTTCGAGACCACGACGTCCGCCGGCAGCCGCTCGCCGTGGGCGAGCGTGACGCCGCGGACCCGCCGTCCCTCCAGCTCGATGCGCTCGACGGGGGTGTTCAACAGCACCTCGACCCCGACCTCGCGCAGCAGCCGGTCGAGGGCGTTCACCATCGCGCCGGTGCCGCCTTTGGGAAACCAGACGCCGTAGGCCCGCTCCAGATGATTGATCAGGGCGTAGATGCTGGTGGTGGTGAACGGGTTGCCGCCCAGGAGCAGCGGTTGGATCGAGAAGGCGCGGCGCACCCGGTCGTCCTCGAAGAAGCGTCCGGCGCAATCCCACACCGAATCGAACGCTCGCAGACGCAAGAACGCCGGAACCTGGCGCAGCAGCGTGCGGGGATCGTGGAACGGCCGGTCGGCTAGACCGTCGAAGGCGAGCGCGTAGATCGCGCGGGCGTGGTCGCCGAAGCGGCGCCAGCCTTCGACGTCGCGGGGGCTGAGCCGGCCGATCTCATCTTCGGTGGTGGCGTCGTCGGGGCCGTAGTCGAAGCTGCTACCATCGGCGAAGGTGAAGCGGTACCAGGGCGCCAGCGGCAGCAGTTCGACCTCGTCGGCGAGCCGCCGGCCGAACAGCGTGAACAGTTCCTCGAACAGGAAGGGCGCGGTGAGCACGGTCGGACCGGCGTCGAAGCGGAAGCCGTCGCGCTCGAACACCTGCGCACGTCCGCCCAGGCGGGGGCACTGATCGACCAACGTGACGCCGTAGCCCCGCGCCCTCAGCCGCAAAGCGGCGGCAATGCCGCCGAAGCCCCCGCCGATCACCACGGCGCGGGCGGCGGGCGGTGCCGAGGCTACACTCATGTCCACGGGACGTGTCTCCTGCGATTGGTTTACGCACGAACGTTTTGTTGACGTACGTACGGTTGGTTGGCGCACGTCGGAACAGCATCGGGTTCATCGCGGCCGCGCTGCTCGGAGGTGCGCCCGCCGGTGCCGGCGGGCACATTCGGAGAAAGGGTGACGGCGATTGAACGCCGCCACCCCGTAACCGGGTCGAGTCGAAGTCTCAGGCGGTCGCCGCCGACGGCTGCGTGCCCAGGTCGTAGGCAGACTTGCGCACGGCGATGACGTAGATCAGCAGACCGAAGCCAGCCTTTGCCACGATGTCGGCGAGCGTGTAACCGACCTGAACGATCGTCTCGGAAACGCCGCCACCCAATCCGAAGAAAATGCCGGCGAAGTAGACGACGGGGTAGAATGCCCAGGCCAGCACCGTCACCCAGCGCGCAACGTTGACGAGACCGCGCACATCGCTCGGCTGCTTGTCGATTGCATCCTTCAGGCCGACGAAGAGCTCGTAGATGATCCACAAAAAGGGAATCATCGACAGTGCGCCCCAAAGGAAACTGCTGCCTACAGCACTGCTGATCTCGCCGGGATAGCCCAGCACGATCATGAGCGCGGCGAGGCCGCCGAGGCGAACACCTTTCGACACGGTTTCGCGTCGAGGCAGGTTCATCACCAAAATGAGCTCGACGAGAAGTAGTGGCACAGTCAGCAGCCAGTCAACGTAACGGTATGCGTCATTGAACGCCACACCCGACGCCTGGACGTTGCCGTCGGCGACATCGAACGCCGCATCCCAACTTTGCGAGATACGCACGTAGTGATAGGCCGCAATGAATGTGACGAGACCGGTAATGGTCAGAGCGGTCTTGTATGCCGGCGCGACCTGGCTCCGACCCAGCCAGAAAAACAGCGTCGCGGCGCCCATGGTTGCGATGGTAAACGAAAAGGCGTTGGCGATCAGCTCGTACTGACCCAGCGTCAGCTCCAAGGCGAGCCCCCTTCGGTTGGTTCGATCACATCGGTCGATGTGTATGAGCCGAACGCGCCGGCAAGCGGAACGCTTCATCGTCAGACGGTCGCGCGGTCGAACGCCGCACCTCTCCGGCGGGCGCGACCGTTCGGGGGGTCGGTCACGTCGACGATGGTCGGCTGGGTTGAACGGCTCGCCACGTCCGTCGACAACGACGACATCCGCGTCGCCGTCACGGCGCGCATCAAGCCAGGGAGGTCGACGTGTTCGAGCTGGCGAGCATGAGCGCCCGCGCCACGCGCGACGGCGTCGGCGCCCGGTGCGGCCGCTCGCGGCGCGCGGGCGTGGTACTGAGGCGGGCGACC
>CAZCVH010000337.1:0-2830 GCA_964502115.1 uncultured Geminicoccaceae bacterium | reverse complement strand
GATGAAGAACTCGGGCTCGACCCGCCGCATCTCGTCGTAGATGCGCATGCCGCCGAAGTCCTCGTTGATGCCCCAACCCTGCCCGGCGGTGTCGCCCGACCAGACGAAGCGGACGTCGCGCCTGGTCGCCGGCGGCGTGCGCAGTCGGCCGGTGACGACGTCGCTGGCGGCGTCGGCGTCGTGGAGATCGGCGAAGCGCACGCGGTAGAAGATGTGCTGGTCGGCCGGCAGGCCGGTGAGGTCGAGCTTGGTGGCGTGGTCGGTGTCGCCCAGCGCCGCCGGGCCGCGCACGGTGCGGGCGTCGGCGAAGCTCTCGGTGGTCGCCCACTCGACCATCATCCGCGCCGGGCGGTCGGCCTTGGCCCAGACGATGGCGCGGTCGCCCGCGACGTCGCCGCTCTGCACCCCGAAGGGTATCGCCACCCTGGGCGCCTGCGCCCGCACCAGCCGCGGCGTCGCCACCGCCAGCCCGCTCGCCGCCGTCGTGCGCAACAGCGTGCGCCGGCTCCACGTCCAACCCGTCATCGGCTTGTCCCCTCCATCGGTGCAACCACCGCGCTGAATGCCAGCGCTCCGTGAGGGGCTCGTGACAAGGCGCGAACGCCGCGGCCGCCGCGGCGACCGTTGGCGGCGCCCGCGGCCGCCGCGGCGACCGTTCGCGGGCTTCAGGAGGGCGTGTCGGCGAGGAGGCCGCCGGCGCCCTCCGGCGCCACCTCGTCGGCCGGACAACTGCGGCCCTCGGCGACGCACAGCGCGCACGCGTCGGTCGCGGCCGGGCCGCCGAGCGCCTGCGCGGCGGGTCGGGCGTGGGCGAGCGCGCCGCTGACCAGCACCAGCTGGCGGCCGAGGATCTCGAAGCGCTTCTCGAACTGGTGCGCGATCGGGATGTGCTGGGCCTGGCAGTGCCACAGCACGGCGGCGAACAGCTCCGCCGGTGCCAGCTGCACGGTGCGGCCGCCGTCGTAGACGAAGACGAAGCCCGCCGCCCGCGCCGCCATGCAGCGCAACCGTCCGGGCGGGCAGGTGCGCTTCAGCTTGACGAGACCGCGGCGGAGCACGGCTTCGGTTTCGCCGAGCGAGAAGACGATGTAGCGCGTTTCCTTGGGCATGCCGGCCACCTCCGCGACCCCACCCCAGCTCTTAGGCGGGCGCGCTTAACACGCGGTAAAGCGCCGGCGTGGCGCCGACGTCGGCGCCCCTGTGCGAGGGCGGGCGCGCTGCTATACCGCGGGCGACGAGCGAGGAGCGGCGCATGGCCGGCTGGCAGTTCTGGATCGACCGCGGCGGCACCTTCACCGACATCGTGGCGAAGGATCCCGACGGCGCGTTCGCGGTGCAAAAGCTGCTCTCGCAGAACCCCGAGCACTACCGCGACGCCGCCATCGAAGGCATCCGCCGCATCCTCGAGGTGCCCGGCGGCGCGGCGCTGCCGGCCGAGAAGATCGACGCGATCAAGATGGGGACCACCGTCGCCACCAACGCGCTCTTGGAGCACAAGGGCGAGCCGACGGTGCTGGCGATCACGGCGGGCTTCGGCGATCAGCTGCGCATCGCCTATCAAGACCGCCCCGAGCTCTTCGCCCGCCACATCGTCCTGCCCGCCCCGCTCTACGGCGAGGTGATCGAGATCGACGAGCGCACGGCGGCCGACGGCAGCGTCGCGCGCGGGCTCGACGAGGAGGGGGCGCGGCGCGCCTTCGAAGACGCCGTCGCGCGCGGCTGGCGCGCCCTCGCCGTCGTCTTGATGCACGCCTACCGCGCCGGCGACCACGAGCGCCGGCTGGGGGCGATCGCGCGCGAGGCCGGCTTCACCCAGGTGACGCTCAGCCACGAGGCGTCGCCCTTGATGAAGATCGTCGGCCGCGGCGACACCGCCGTCGTCGACGCCTATCTCTCGCCCATCCTGCGCCGCTACGTCGCGCAGGTGGCCGCCGCGACCGGCGACGCCCGGCTGATGTTCATGCAGTCGAACGGCGGGCTCGCCGACGCCTTTCGCTTCGAGGGTAGGGACGCCATCCTCTCCGGCCCCGCCGGCGGCGTCGTCGGCGCGGTGAAGACGGCCGCCCTCGCCGGCTTCACCAAGATCATCGGCTTCGACATGGGCGGGACGTCGACCGACGTCACCCACTATGCCGGCGAGTTGGAGCGCCGCTTCGAGACCGTCGTCGCCGGCGCGCGCATCAAGGCGCCGATGATGGCGATCCACACCGTCGCCTCCGGCGGCGGCTCCATCTTGAGCTTCGAGCGCGGCAAGTTCCGGGTCGGCCCCGAGAGCGCCGGCGCCGACCCCGGCCCCGCCTGCTACCGCCGCGGCGGCCCCCTGGCGGTGACCGACGCCAACCTGGTGACCGGCAAGCTGCAGGCCGACTTCTTTCCGCCGGTCTTCGGCCCGCACGCCGACCAACCGCTCGACGTCGAGGCCGCGCGCCGCAGCTTCGAGGAGCTCGCCGGCGAGATCGAGACCGAGACCGGCACCCGCTACACCATCGAGGAGCTCGCCCACGGGGCCTTGATGATCGCCAACGACAACATGGCGAACGCCATCAAGGAGATCTCGATCCAGAAGGGCTACGACGTCCAGGGCTACACGCTCGCCTGCTTCGGCGGCGCGGGCGGTCAGCACGCCTGCGCCGTGGCCGACGCGCTCGCCATGAGCCGGGTCATGATCCACCCCCTGGCCTCGGTGCTCTCGGCCTACGGCATCGGGCTCGCCGACGTCCGCACGCTCGAGCAGCGCGCCGTCGAGGCGCCGTTGTCGGCCGCCACCGCGCGCCGCATGGCCGCGCTCGGCATGCGCCGGGTCATGATCCACTCCCTGGCCACGGCGCAA
>CAZCVH010000336.1:0-2834 GCA_964502115.1 uncultured Geminicoccaceae bacterium | reverse complement strand
AGATCGTTTCACGTGACTGGAGTTCAGACGTGTGCTCTTCCGATCTGTCGCCGTGAGCGCCGCGGCCAGGGCGGGACCGTTGTCGGGCAGCGTGACGACGCGGAGGTCGCGGCCGGCGACGGCGGCGGCGAGGGGAGCGGGATCCTGGCCGCGGTCGTGGCCGCCCAGCAGGAGCGTGAGCGGGCGGTCGGCGAAAGCGCGCACGGCCGCGGCGGCGCTTTCGGGCGTGGTCGAGATGCTGTCGTTGACCCAGGTGAGCCCGTCGCGCGCGCCCAGGATCTCCAGGCGGTGGCGCAGGCCGGTGAAGCCGGCGGCGCGGGGGGCGAGGGTGCGGGCGTCGACACCGGCGGCCTCGAGCGCGGCGAGGGCGGCGGCGAGGTTCCACAGGTTGTGCCGGCCCCTGAGCGCCCAGTCGGTGCCGGCGAAGACGGCCTCGCCGGCGCGCCGGACGGCGCCCTCCTCGACCCGCCAGCCGTCGGCGGTGCCGTACCAGCGGGCGTGCGGGCGGCCGGCGAGGCGCATGGCGGTGAGCGGATCGGCGGCGTTGAGCACGGCCACCGGCGCGAGGTCGACCAGGCGCAGCTTGTCGGCGAAGTAGCGGGCGTGGCCGCGGTGCCAGTCGCGGTGCTCGGGAAAGAGGTTGGTGAGCACCATCAGATCCGGGCCGTAGGCGAGATCGGCGATCTGATAGGACGACAGCTCCACCACCACCGGCGCACCCGTCGGCGCGAGGTCCGACAAGGGCGCGCCGACGTTGCCGGCGAGCGCCGCGGTGGGCGCGACGCCGCGCCAGAGATGATGGATCAGGCTCGCCGTCGTGCTCTTGCCGTTGGTCCCGGTGACCGCGAGGACGAAGCGGGTGGGCCGCGTCTCGAACCACAGGTTGGTGCCGGAGGTGACGGTGCTGCCGGCGGCGCGCGCCGCCGCCACCTCGTCACGGTAGAGGCTGATGCCGGGCGATTTGACGATCACGTCGAACGCGCCGGTGGCGAGGGCGCGGCGCCCCTCGTCGCCGCCGAGTTGCGGCAGGCCCGCGGCCTCGCCCGGTTCGTCGGTGACCAGCGTCGGCACCAGCCCCGGCACCCGCGCCGCCAGAAACCGGCGCGTCGCCCGGCCCTCGCGACCGTAGCCCCAGAGCGCGACGCGGCTGGCGGGGCCGAGCGTCGACAGCGTGGTCACGCGGCGACGGCCTCGTAGAGCGCGGGCGGCACGAAGGGCGCCGGGCCGGCGCGGCGGGCCTCGGCCAAATAACGCAGAAGCTCGCCGCGGCGCGGGGCGAGTTCGGGCTCGAGCGCCTTCACCACCGCCGTCTCCGACCACGGCCAGCGCAGGCTCAACAGCGCCAGCGCCGCCGCCGCCTCGCCGGTCTCGCCGACGCACTCGAAGGGCTTGTGGCCCGCCAGCCCGGCGAGCTCGCGAAAACCCTCGATCTGGGCCGGATCGTCGAGCACGTCGCCGCCGAACATCGCCAACAACCGCTCGCGGCGCACGAAGGGCGCGAGCGCCAGGAAGACGAAGCGGCATTTCGGGCAGTCGCGGCACCAGCGCCCCGCCGGCCCGTCGCCGGTGAGGTGGAAGTTGCGGTTGCAGCTGGAGAACACCGCGTCCCAGCGGAACGAGCGCGCGAAGCGCTCGGCGATGGCGAGCTCGGAGAGCGGCCGCAGCAGCGAGAAGACGTCGAGATCGGGGCTCACCGCGCGGCGGAGTTCGGCGCGCAGCCGGCCCTCGAAGGCGCTGGATTTGCTCCACTGGTGGTTCACGGCGCGGCCGTCGGCGTCGAGATTGCCCGCGTCCGCCGAGCGCTCGTTCGACATGACGACGTGGTCGTAGCCGTGCCAGGCGGCGGCGACGAGCGCGGCGACCGTGACGATCGCGGTGATCGGGACGTGGCCGTTGAGCGCGCCTTCGGCGTTGAGCCGCAAGAGCGCCGGATCGAGCGTGCGCCGCACGGTCACCGCCGCGCCGTCGCTCGCCGCCAGCGTCGCCGCGATCGGGCCCTTCGGGTTGACCGCGAACAGCGCGAACGGCTCGCCGGCGTGGATCAGGGTCTCGACCGTCACCAGCGAGTCCTTGCCGCCGCCCACGGGCACCAGCGCCCGGCGGTGCAGCGCGGCGGGCAGCGCCGTCAGCGGGGCGTGGCCGTCGGTGCCGGTGAAGACGAGGCGGGGTGCGAGGTCGAGGCCGTTGACGTGGGCGAACTCGCCGAGGCCGTGAAGGTAGACCTCGTGCAGGAACGCGGCCGCGTCGGCGTCGAGCTCGGTGGCGGCGAGGTCGAGGCCGTGGGCGGCGTGGGCCTTGTAGTAGCTGACGCCGCAAAGGCCGTGCAGATAGACCACCAGCCGTTGCGCGAGGGCGCGACGGGCGGGCCCGAGATCCGGCGGCGGCGGGCCGAACTCGAAGCGCTCGACGAAGCGGGTGCCGTCCGGGCCGCGATAGGCCAGCCTCGCCACGCCGGTCTCGGCGTCCAACGCCGGGGGCTCGAAGACGAAGGGTGCGCTCACCGCCGGACCTCGCCGACCAGAGCATCGACCAGCTCGCGATGGACCACCGCGTCGAGGCCGTCGACCGAGAGCTCGGGTTCGCGCCGGATGCCGTCGACCGCGCCGGCGGCGGCGACGGCGCGCAACAGGCGGTCGTGTTCGGCGCCGTTGACGCGCTCGGTCACCGCGTCGCCGCCGACCAAGAGCGCGAGGGCGGCGCCGCCCCAGTTCGAGACGCCGGCGACGACGAGCGCGTCGGCCGGGACCCGGCAGGCGACGACGTCGCCGTTCGCGATGTTCGCCGCGATCAGCTCGGCCGGCAGGCCGCCCATGCCGAGCTCGTTGCCGCCGTCG
>CAZCVH010000335.1:0-2848 GCA_964502115.1 uncultured Geminicoccaceae bacterium | reverse complement strand
TCGCCCCAGATCTCGCGATAGATCTCGTCGGCCGCGCCGTCGTAGTACTCGCGGGCCTCGCGCACGCTCTTGTTCAGGCGCTTGGCCTTGCTGTCGGCGGCCTCGCGGCGATGCGGCTTCACCGTGTTGTCGCGGCCGAGCGGCTTGAACGCGACCTGCTGGACGAAATCGACGTCATAGTGGCTGTACGGCCGCAGGAAGTCGCCGTAGCGCGTGACGTCGACGAAGCCGGCGTCCTCGAGCAAATGGCTCACATAGTTCTGGCGCAGCGGGTACATCTGCAGCGAGTGCACGTCGCCGCCCGGGAACTTGTACTCGAATTTGCAGAGCGTGCGCGAAATGGTGACGGGTCGGGCGTCGACGCCGTCGCCGGTGTAGTAGAACTGCTGCTTGGAGCTGTAACCGTGGTCGAGGATGCTGTCGTAGTTGCGGTGGTCGATGCAGACCAGCCCGCCCGGCTTGACCACGGCGAACATCGACGCCAGGGCGTCGCGCCGGGCCTCGTGGTCGAAGAGATGGGTGAAGGCGTTGCCGAGACAGATCAGCGCGTCGAAGCGGTTCTCGCCGAAGGTGGCGGCGAGTTCGCGCCAGTCGACGACGCGGGCGTCGGCCAAGGGCGTGCGCGCCTTCTCGGCGTTGTCCTTGGTCTGGTCGATCATCGTCGCCGCGCCGTCGGTGGCGTACACCTCGAAACCGTCGTGGGCGAGCACGATCGAGTGAAAGCCGGTACCGCAGGCGCAGTCGACCACGGATTCGACGCCGTAGGCGTTCAGCAGGCGATGGAAGAAGCCGGACTCGCTTTCGGAGCGCCCCTCCCAGCCGATCAGATCGTCCCAGCGGGAGACGAAATCCTCGGTGTATTCGTGGCGGTAGGTGTCATCCGCTAGCAATTCTGCCATCTGTTGTCCCTCTCCGTTAGCGGTCGCGCCCGTGCGGAACGCACGGGGGCGACGGTGTCGGCGGCGTGATCGGCAGGCGACGAAAGCTCGGCCCACGGGTGCGCGGTCGTCGGCCGCGAAGGAACCGGGATCGCCCCGGGGCTTTTGAAAAACGCGCGATCAGCTCGCCGCGACATGACTGTCTGGTTGGCCAACGCGGCGATAGCGATCGTACATAATCGAATTTGCGACACAAGCTTGTGCGAACACGACGTATCCGGCACCGTCGCGTGCCCGCTCGACCGCGCCCGTGCGCCCGCGGGTGCACCGACGCGACCGGAGCGCTCGGCCCCGATCGCGTCGATCCTGCACCAACTGTCGGGAATCGTGCAGCTCTGGCGCCTTCGGTCGATTTCCGACCGAGGCCGCCGCTGCACCAGGTGCGGCGACCCGGCGACGGCCCATCGCGTGCGCGTGCGCCCGGATCGACGACCCGGCGACGGCCTTTCACATGTGGGTGAGCCGGTGTGGCGGCGCCCCGCGTCAGGCGGGGGCGAGCGAGCCCGTGCGCTCCTCGCGCGGTGTCTTACCGTACATCTGTCGGTAACAGGTCGAGAAGTGCGACGCCGAGACGAAGCCGCAGGCGCAGGCGACGTCCATGATCGACATCTCGGTCTGATAGAGCAGGTGCCGCGCCCGCTCGAGGCGGAGTTCGAGGTAGTAGTGCGCCGGAGTACGGCCGACCCGGCGCTTGAACAGGCGCTCGAGCTGGCGGCGCGAGACGCCGACATAGGCCGCGAGCATCTCCTGGCTCAGCGGTTCCTCGAGGTTGGCCTCCATCAGCTCGATCGCGAGGATCAGTTTCGGGTGATGGATGCCGAGCCGGGCGCGGATCGGCAGCCGCTGGCGGTCGTCGGGACTACGGATGCGGTCCAGCATGCACTGCTCGGAGACCTTGGTCGCGAGCTCGTTGCCGTGGTCGAGGGCGATCTTGTTGAGCATCAGATCGAGCGCCGCGGTCCCGCCCGAGCAGGTGAAGCGGCCCTGGTCGTTCTGATAGAGGTCGGCGGCGACGTCGATGTCGGGGAACTCCTCGACGAAGCCCGGCAGCGCCTCCCAGTGGATGGCGCAGCGCCGCCCGTCCAACAGGCCGGCGCGCGCCAGGAGATAGGTCCCGGTGCAGAGCGCGCCGATCTGCGCGCCGTGGCGCTCGGCCTTGCGCAGCCAGGCGAAGAACGGCTTGTCGCGGTTACGCTCGGCGTTGAGGCCGGCGCAGACGATCACGATCGGAGGGTGGTCGAGATCGAGGTCGGCGAGGCCGAGCCGGGCCGCCACCTCGACGCCGTTGCTGGCGCGCACGGGACCGCGCTCATTGGCGACGACGCACCAGCGATAGAGCTCGCGGCCGGTGACCCGGTTGGCGATCCGAAGCGGCTCGATCGCCGCCGTGAACGCCAGCATGGAGAAGTTGTCGACCAGCACGAAGGCCAGCGTCTGCGACGCCGACGTCGGCTCGACCATGGGAGGTTCGCCGTCCATCGTCCATCCACCCTGCCTGGCGCCGCCACCGCGACGCCACCCACGACATGTCGCAATCTGGCAAGCTCGAGCGCCCGCGTAAAGCCTCGTTCCGCCCGCTCAACACATCTTGACCTCATGCTGCGATGCCGCATGAAACGCCGCACCGCGCCGCCGCAGCCGGCCGCTTCGAGGGCGCGTCGGCAGCGGACAAATGCTGACGCATTTTCGATATAATCGACCTCGGCGCCGCGGGGTCGCTGGCGCGTGTCCCACTTGGGCGAACCCACCCGCGCAGCCCGCCCGGCCGCCCATACGCACGATTCCCCGGGTGGCCGGGCGGGGTGTGCGGGTGGCTCGGTCAACTTGAACGGGACGCGCACTAGGCCGGAGGTGCGGCGGGGGGCCCCCGGTACGCGGCGCCCCCCGGGCCCCCCGGAGAGCGGAAAAGC
>CAZCVH010000334.1:0-2850 GCA_964502115.1 uncultured Geminicoccaceae bacterium | reverse complement strand
AGCGGCGACGGTTGTCGCCGGGGAGGTGTCGAGCGGCGACGGTTGTCGCCGGCCGCCGGATGCGCCAAAGCGGCGTCAGCTGTCATCGCACGAGGTTCGCGCCGTGTCCGAAGCCCTCACCGCCGTCGTCCTCGCCGCCGGTCAGGGCCGGCGGATGCGCTCCGACAAGCCCAAGATCCTCCACGAACTCGGCTTTCGCCCGCTCGTCGGCCATGTCCTCGCAGCGGCGCGGGCGGCCGGTGCCGACGCCGCCGTCGTGGTGCTCGCGCCCGGCATGGGCGCGGTGGCGGCCTACGCCGAGGCCGAGGCGCCCGGGGTGCGGGTGGCCGAACAGGACCCGCCGCTCGGGACCGGCCACGCCGTCATGGCGGCGCGCGAGCGGCTGCCGGCCGCAGGCGACGTCGTCGTCCTGTTCGCCGACACGCCGTTTTTGCAAGGCGAGACCATCGCGCGGCTGGCGCGCACGCGTCGCGAGGCCCGCGCCGCCGTCGCGGTGCTCGGCATGGAGCCGGAGGAGCCCGGCGGCTACGGCCGGCTGGTGGAACGCGACGGCCGGCTCGAGGCGATCGTCGAAGCGGCGCAGGCCGACGCCGCGACACGGGCGATCGGGCTCGTCAACAGCGGCGTCATGGCCTTCGACGCGGCGCGGCTGCCGGCGCTGTTGGACGCGCTCGAGCCCCAGAGCGCGCGCGACGGCAACCCCGAATACTACCTCACCGACACCGTGGCCGCCGCGCGGGCGCGCGGCTGGGGCACGGTCGTCGCGCGCTGCGATCCGATCGAGGGTCTGGGCATCAACGACCGCGTCGAGCTCGCCGAGGCCGAAGCCATCCTGCAGCGCCGGCTGCGCCGGCATTGGCTGCGCGCAGGGGTGACCATGCTCGATCCGGCCAGCGTCCATCTCGCGCCGGACGCCCGCTTCGGCCGCGACGTGGTCCTGGAGCCCAACGTCTTCATCGGCCCCGGCGTCGTGGTCGAGGACGAGGTCCGCATCCGCGCCTTTTCGCATCTCACCACCGACCCGCCCAAGGACGCCGCGCCGCTGGTGGTCCGCAAGGGCGCGGTGATCGGCCCCTTCGCGCGGCTGCGCAGCGGCGCCGAGGTCGGTGCCGGCGCCCATGTCGGCAACTTCGTCGAGCTCAAGAACGCCCGGCTCGACGACGGCGCCAAGGCCAACCATCTGGCGTATCTGGGTGATTGCAGCGTCGGCCGCGACAGCAACATCGGCGCCGGCACCATCACCTGCAACTACGACGGCTTCGCCAAATGGCCGACGACCATCGGCCGCGACGTCTTCGTCGGCTCCAACGCGACGCTGGTGGCACCCGTCACCCTCGGCGACGGCGCGCTGATCGGCGCCGGCAGCTGGGTCGGGCGCGACGTCCCCGCCGGTGCCAGCCACGTCGCCCGCGGCGCGGCGGAGCAACGCGCCGGCGGCGCCGCCCGACTGGCGGCCTATCTCAAACGGCGCGCCGCCAAGACCGGATAGCGCCGCCGTCGGCACCGCGCCGGCGCCGACGGGCCATGCTGGAGGAGGGACATGAGCGAGCCGAAAACGTGCATCGTGGCGGGCGTGGGACCGGGTCTCGGCCGCGCGCTGGCGCAGCGCTTCGCCCGCGAGGGCTTGAAGGTGGCGATGCTGGCGCGGCGCGAGGAGCGCTTGGCCCGCTTCGCCGACGACATCGCCGAGGCGGGCGGCACGGCCCGCGGCTTCGGTTGCGACCTGACCGACGAGGCCGCGATCCGGGCCACCATCGCGCGCGTCCGGGCGGAGATGGGGCCGCCCGCGGTGCTCGTCTACAACGCCAGCGTGTGGAACCAGACCCCGGCGATGGCGTTCGCGCCCGCGGACTTCCAGCGCGATCTGTTCCTCGACGTCACCGGCGCGCTGGTGGCGGCGCAGGAGGTCGTGCCGGCGATGCGCGCGGCCGGGGGCGGCACGCTCCTGTTCACCGGCGGCGGGCTGGCGCTCAAGCCGTCGATGGGCACGGCCGTGCCGTCGCTCGCCGCCGGCAAGGCGGCGCTGCGCGCCTTCGTCCACGCCCTGGCGGGCGAGCTCGCGCCTTTGGGCGTCAGGGTGGCGACGGTCACGGTCGCCGGCGCCATCGAGCCGGGCACCGCGTTCGATCCCGAGCGCATCGCCGACAGGTTCTGGCAGGTCTACAGCGCGACGGCCGACGACGCCGCGGTGGAGGTCAAGTTCACCGGCGCCTGAGGCCGTCGTTCGTGGCGCGCGTGTTGTGGCCGCCGCCCCAGGGGCTTACATCAGCGGTCCATTCGCGAACGCACGCGACCGGAGTTGGAGAAGACGATGGATCGTCCCTTGATGCCCAAGGCGACCGCGGTCTGGCTCGTCGAGAACACGAGCCTGACCTTCGAGCAGATCGCCGATTTCTGCGGCCTGCACGTCTTGGAGGTGAAGGGGATCGCCGACGAGGAGGTGGCGCAGGGGATCCGCGGGCAGGACCCGATCGGCGCCGGCGTGCTGACGCGCGAGGAGCTCGCGCGCTGCCAGGCCGACCCCGACGCGCAGCCGCAGATGCGCAAGCCCAAGGCCGAGGTGAAGGCGTCGAAGAAGCGCGAGAGCCGCTACACCCCGCTCTCCAAGCGCCAGGACCGCCCGGATGCGATCGCCTGGCTGTTGCGCCACCACCCCGAGATGACCGACCAGCAGATCTGCAAGCTCTTGGGCACGACCAAGAACACCGTGCAGGCGGTGCGCGACCGCACCCACTGGAAGAGCCAGGAGATCCGCCCGCGCGATCCGGTCATCCTCGAGCTGTGCTCGCAGGTCGATCTCGACACCGCCGTCGCCAAGGCCAAGGCGATGCGCGACGAGGCCCAGGGTGT
>CAZCVH010000333.1:0-2852 GCA_964502115.1 uncultured Geminicoccaceae bacterium | reverse complement strand
CGCCGATCACCGTTCCAGCGGCCCGCTGGCGCGGCGACGCCGGCGGACGCCTCACGCTCATCGATCCGCACGACCGGGCGGTCGTCTTGGAGATGCTCCACCCCGCCGCCACCACCACGGTGCACTGGACGGCTCGAAGCGGCGAACCGCGCGCCGCGGAGATCCCGACGGCGGCGGCGGGGCCGGCGCTCGCCTGGCTCACCGAGGCGACGGGTCATCGCGTGCGCGTCGTCGATCCCGAGGCGCCGCGGATGTCCTGGGCCGACGATCCGCGCCCCTTCCTCGCCGGGGTGGAGGCCTGCCGCCGCGACGGTGGCCACGACGTCGTGCGCGTCGTCGGGGGCGCGCGCTGGACCGAGAGCCAGGACGCCATCGCGGTGGTCGACGGCGAGGGTGCGCGCTGGCGCTGCGTCGTGCGCCGCGGCGAGGGCGTCGTCACCGGCTGGGAGCGGCACGACGAGCGCGGCCCGCGCGCCGCGGGACCGATCTCGACGCTGCCGCCGGCGGGGGCGTGCTACGCCCACCAAACGCTGCGCGATGCGGACGGCTGGATCCTGGGCGTGTTGTCCGAGGATCGTTGCCGAGCTCTGGGCTCGATGCCTCGAGCCCCGCTCTCGCGCTCGGCGGAGCGCGGCTTGCGGACGTAGCCCCCACGCCCCTTGCGCGGCTCGACCCGGCGCGGGCGAAAGCGCGGATCGCGCAACGCCCGAGCGTGCGGATTGCGCTGCTTCACGGTGTCCCTCTCCTGCGGTCGCAAACGATGAAGCCCCGGTTCATGTCGGCGTTGGATGCGTGATGAACGGCGTTCGTAACGCGGGTTTTGACGTTCGGGCCCGATGACGGAGCCAACAGGTTGGGCTAGCGTCGACGGTGGACACCGCGGAAAATCGTTGGAGAGCACCTTGGATTCGCTGGCTCAGCCTTACCCGACGACGAACGAGAAGCTCATCGCCTGGATCGAGGATATGGTGGCCCTCTGCAAGCCGGACAGGGTCCACTGGTGCAACGGCACGGAAGAGGAGGCGAAGCGGCTCACCGACCAGATGGTCGAGAAGGGCTCGTTCATCCGCCTCAACGAGCAAAAACGCCCCAACAGCTTTCTGGTCCGCTCCGATCCGCGCGACGTCGCCCGCGTCGAGGACAAGACCTTCATCTGCTCCAAGAACAAGAACGACGCCGGCCCGACCAACAACTGGGCGGACCCGAAGGAGATGAGCGCCAAGATGACGGCGCTGTACGACGGCTGCATGCGCGGCCGCGAGATGCACATCATCCCCTTCAGCATGGGGCCGCTGGGCTCGGACATCGCCCACATCGGCGTCGAGATCACCGACAGCCCCTACGTCGTGGTCAACATGAGGCTCATGACGCGGATGGGCCAGGCCGTCCTGGACCAGCTGGGCGACGACGGCGATTTCGTGGAGTGCCTGCATTCCGTGGGCGTGCCGCTGGGCGACGGTCAAGAAGACGTGGCGTGGCCGTGCGATCCGGAGAACACCCATATCGCGCACTTCCCCGATGACCGCACGATCTGGTCCTACGGCTCGGGCTACGGCGGCAACGCGCTCTTGGGCAAGAAGTGCTTCGCGCTCCGGATCGCCAGCGTGATGGCGCGCGACGAGGGTTGGCTCGCCGAGCACATGCTGATCCTCGGCGTCGAGAGCCCGAAGGGTGAGAAGACCTACGTCGCCGCCGCCTTCCCCTCCGCCTGCGGCAAGACCAACTTCGCGATGATGGTCCCGCCCGAAGGCTTCGACGGCTGGAAGATCTACACCGTCGGCGACGACATCGCGTGGATCAAGCCGAAGGAGGACGGCAACCTCTACGCCATCAATCCCGAGAGCGGCTTCTTCGGCGTGGCACCGGGCACCAATTACAAGACCAACCCGAACGCCATGGACACGCTCAAGGCCAACTGCATCTTCACCAACGTCGCGCTCACCGACGACGGCGACGTCTGGTGGGAGGACATGACCGAGGAGCCGCCGGCGCATCTGATCGACTGGCGCGGCCAGGACTGGACGCCCGACAGCGGCCGGCCGGCGGCGCACCCGAACGCCCGCTTCACCGCGCCCGCTTCGCAGTGCCCGACGATCGACCCGGCGTGGGAGGATCCCAAGGGCGTGCAGATCTCGGCGTTCCTCTTCGGCGGCCGCATCTCCAAGGCGGTGCCGCTGGTCTATCAGGCCTTCAACTGGAGCCACGGCGTCTACTCCGCCGCGACCATGGGCTCGGAGGCCACCGCCGCCGCCGTCGGCCAGGCCGCGATGCGCCGCGATCCCATGGCGATGCTGCCCTTCTGCGGCTACAACATGGCGGACTACTTTACGCACTGGCTGAGCATCGGCCGGCATTTGGGCAACCCGCCGCGGATTTTCCGCGTCAATTGGTTCCGTCGGGGCGAGAACGGCAAGTTCATCTGGCCGGGCTTCGGGCAGAACATGCGCGTGCTGAAGTGGGTGGTCGACCGCGTCCACGGCCGGACCGCGCCGGTGGAGAGCCCGCTGGGCTGGATGCCGCGCTACGAGGACATCGAGTGGACCGGCTTGAACTTCCCGCGCGACTCCTATTACGACCTCATGGCCGTCGACCGCGGCGAGGGCACCGAGGAGGCGCGCGCCCACGAGGTGTTGTTCGACCGCTTCTTCGACCGGTTGCCGAAGGAGTTCATCTTCGAGCGCGAGCTGTTGCGCTCGCGGTTGTGGCGCTCGCCGGAGCACTGGTTCCTGCACGCCGAGCGGCCGCTCGGCGAGTGAGTTGACGGCGGCGGGATCGTGACGCCGCACGGCTGAGGCGGGCGCGTGCACGCGCTCGCCAAGCTCGTCGGCTTCCTGATCGAGCCGGTCAACGCC
>CAZCVH010000332.1:0-2861 GCA_964502115.1 uncultured Geminicoccaceae bacterium | reverse complement strand
TGACTGGAGTTCAGACGTGTGCTCTTCCGATCTCATGCCCGCGCCCGGCGCGCCGCAGCCGCGCCCGCGGGCTCACTGCGCCAGGCTCATCGCGGCGAGCCGGGCCGCGGCCTCGGGGCAGCGGTCCTTGTCCTTGAGCTCCAGGATCAGCCGCGGCCGGCTCTCGAGCGCGGCGAGGGTGCGAAAGAGCTGGGGCCAAGAGATCGTGCCCTCGCCCGGGACCCAGTGGCGGTCGGCCCAGCCGTCGGTATCCTGCAGGTGGACGTGGGCGAGCCAGTCGCCGGCGGCGCGGACGTGGAAGTCGACCGGCGGCGCGCCGGTGTGGACGTGGGCGTAGTGGGCGTGGCCGGTGTCGAGCGAGACCCGTGCGCGCGCCGAGCCGAAGGAGCGCGCCAGCGTCACCCGTGCCTCGGGCTCGGCGTCCTCGGTGTTCTCGAAGACGAGCTCGACGCCGTCGCGCTCGGCACGGCGCAGCGCCGGCGAGACCGTCGCCTGGACGCGGCCGACGAGGGCGTCGCGCGCTCCCGGCGTCGCGTCGAGATTGCAGCGGTCCCAGGTCTTGAACGGGCTGTGCAGGACGATCTGATCGGCGCCGAGATGGGCGGCGACGTCGAGGGCCTGGTCGAGGCGCTTTTGCACCACCGCGCGGATCTCGGGGTCGCCGGTATCGAGGCTGAAGCCGACGAACGGGCCGTGCAGGCCGCGCCGGCCCTGGTGGCCCGCCAGCAGCGCCCGGGTGCGCTCGGCCAGGGCGCGCCAGTCACCGCCGAGCACGGCGGGATCGACGAAGTGCTGGAGTTCGAGGTCGCGCTGGTGATCGAGCACCCAGTCGCGGTGGCGTTGCAGATGTTCGAGGTTGAAGGCGGCGCCCAGCAGCGGGCGGTCGTCGGTCATGGCCGGATCTCCTGGCTCGTCGGCGGCGGCTTAAAAGCACGCGGTGACGACGCCGTGACGGCGGGTCAGTCGGTGCCGCTCCCCTCGGCGATCGTGAAGCTCAGCGGCGCGGCGCTGCCGTCGGGCCGAAAGGCGCGGTAGCGCCCGTCCTTGACGTAGAGCTTGCCGTTGCCGCCGCAGACGGGTGCACCGCTGGCGGCCAGCTCCTCGCAGAAGGTGCCGTCGTCGCGGCGCCACCAGCGCCGCTCGACGACGACGCCGGCATCGGTGCGGATGCGCTTGGTGCCGGCGGTCGCGTAGAAAACGGTGAAGCCGTCGCCCTCGAGGCGGTTGCCGACCAGCAGCTCCGCGCGTCCCCCGTCGGGCACCCGTCGGGCCCCGGCGGCGACGAAGGCGGCCTCCTCGGAGCCGACCGGGACCACGGCGGCGCAGCCGCTCGCCGCCAACGCGGCCGCGACCACGCCCGCCGTCAGCTCGCGCCTTCGGTCTCGATGTGGACGACTTCGCCGCAGTGCTTGCAATGCACGGCATCCGGATCGTGGCGGGAGAGCCCGCACCGCGGACAGGTGACCTGGACCTTGGCGGGCCGGAAGATGGTCTGCAAGAGGCGCAGAAAGAGCGAGATGCCGAGGATCATCACGATCACCGACAGCACCCGCCCCCACTCGCCGGTCAGCGTGATGTCGCCGAAGCCGGTGGTCGTCAGCGTCGTCACGGTGAAATAGAGCGCGTCGATGTAGTCGTCGATCGCGGGATTGACCTGGTGCTGCGTTACGAAAACCGCGGCGGTCGTCAAAAAGATGAAGACGACCAGGTTGATCACCGAATGCAGGATCTCCTCGTTGCGGCGGACCCAGCGCGAGTGCCGGCGCAGGGTGCCGATGACGTGGTGCGAGCGCAGCACCCGCAGGGTGCGCAGGATGCGCAAGAAGCCGAGATTGTCGGTGAACGCCGCCGCCAGCATCGAGACCACGACGACGGCGTCGGCGATCGTCAGCGGCTTGAACAGGAACCTCCAAGGCCGATGGTCGATGTAGGTCCGGGCGACGAGATCGAGCAGCAGGATCACGCCGAGCACCAGCTCGGCCGCGATCATCCAGGCGGCCTCGGTGACGAAGGTCAGCTCCAAGAAGAGCGCGATGGTGACGACGTCGACGGCGAGCATCAACCAGCGAAACCGCGTCGCCGCGCGGTCGTCGCCGTGGTAGAGGCGCCGCAGCCGCTTTTTGAGCGACGGCGCGGCCGTGGCGCCGGCGGCGTCAGTCGAAGAGGCCATCGCCGCGCTCGTCGATCAGCCGCTGCGCCTTCGTCACCGCGTGGCGGCGGGCCTCCTCCGGATCGCTCAACAGATCGGCGCGAACGAGCCGGTGCTCGCGGGTCTCGCCGGCGATCTCCTTGGTGATCCGGGCGGCGAGCTGCCACTGGCCCTGATGGCGGTAGGGCTCCGGCGTGATCGTGAAACCCTGATAGCCCACCGGCTCGCCGGCGGCGGTAGCGTCGGCCGCGGCGTCTCCGCGTTGAAACCATTTGCTCACGAAACCGAACACGCACGCGCTCCTTGCTTCGCTGCGACCGATGCTAGGTTGCGGGGAGCGGTGGCCGGCCGCAAGCGCGGGCGGCGGGTCGCCGGCGGATCGACGAGAGACGAACCATGCGCCTTCAGGTCGACGATCGCCCCGTCTTCGCCGCCGCCTGCGGACCCGCCCCGAGCGCGGCGCGGCGCACCTTGGTGCTGGTCCACGGCGCCGGTCTGGCGCCGGTGTTCTGGACCGGCCAGCTGGCGGCGCTCGCCGACGGCGAGACCGCGGTCGTCGCCCCCGCCTTGCCGGGCCACGGCCGACCGGGCTCGAGCCTGGCCAGCGCCGGCCCGCCGGCGGCGAGCATCGAGGGTTACGCGGCATGGCTCGCGGCCTTGCTCGACGGCCTCGGCGTGCCGCGGGCGGTGGTGGTGGGCCATTCCATGGGGG
>CAZCVH010000331.1:0-2861 GCA_964502115.1 uncultured Geminicoccaceae bacterium | reverse complement strand
TCAGCGGTCCGGCAGCACCACCTCGACGGTCTCGCCGCCGTAGCCGTGGACGCTGTCGCGGGCGCGGACGACGACGGTCGTGAGCCGCTCGGGCACGGCTACGCCCGACAGCGAGCGGGTGAAGGGCTGCTCGTCGACGTGCGGATGGTGCAGCGTGCGCACGCCCAGGATCTCACCTTCGGGTGTGACGACCTCGAAGCGGTCGGCGTAGTGGTCCCAGCCCTCGTCGGCGTGGGCGACGGTGACGGCGAAGCGGTAGCCCTCGCCGGCGGCGGTGACCTCGACCTCGAGCACGTCCGCCTCGCCGGCGCGTGCGGGCTCGCCGGCGGTCGCGGCCGCGACCGCGATCAGGGCTGGCAGGACGGCGGATCGTGACCACATCGAGCGGGTTCCCCTCGGCGCGCAGCTCGCGCCCATGGTCCAGCGCCTCGGCCGCAGGAGCAAGTCATGATCGCGCGATGCCTCGCCCTCGCCGCGTTCGTCGCCGCCGGCCCGCCGACGCCGTGCGCGGCGATCGACGAGCACGACGCCGCCAAGGCGGCGGTCACCACCCGCGCGACGATGCCGCTCGAAGCCATCCTCGACCGCGTCGTCGGCGCCGACGCCCAGGTGCTCGACGCCGAGCTCGAGCGCACCCCGACGAGCTATCGCTACCGCCTCAAGCTGCTCGAGCACGGCCACCGGGTGCGCGAGATCGTCGTCGACGGCCGCACCGGGGCGGTGGTGGGAGGCGAGTGAGCCGATGCGCCTGTTGATCGCCGAGGACGAGCCCGAGCTCGCCGGCCAGCTCGAGAGCGCGATGACGCAGGCCGGCTACGCCGTCGACGTCGCCGCCGACGGCGAGGACGCCTGGCATCTCGGCGCGACCGAGCCCTACGACGCCGTCGTCCTCGACCTCGGCCTGCCGGTGGTGGACGGCATCCGGGTGCTGGAGCGCTGGCGCGCCGGCGGCCGCGACATGCCCGTCTTGATCCTCACCGCCCGCGACCGCTGGAGCGACAAGGTGGCGGGCATCGACGCCGGTGCCGACGACTACCTCGCCAAGCCCTTCCACATGGCCGAGCTGCAGGCCCGGCTCAGGGCGCTGATCCGCCGCGCCAGCGGCCACCACTCGGCCGAGCTCGTCTGCGGGCCGGTCCGGCTCGACACCCGCGCCGCCAAGGTCAGCCTCGACGGCGAGGAGGTTCGCCTCACCGGCCACGAGTTCCGCGTCCTCGCCTACCTCATGCACCACCAGGGCCGGGTGATCTCGCGGACCGAGCTCACCGAGCACATCTACGACCAGGACTTCGACCGCGACAGCAACACCATCGAGGTCTTCGTCGGCCGGCTCAGAAAGAAGCTCGGCGCCGAGCTCATCCAGACCGTGCGCGGGCTCGGCTACCGCCTGGTCGAGCCGCGGTCCGAGGCGTGACGGCGCCCGGGCGCCGCGCCCACTCGCTCGCCGGCCGGCTCGTCCTTCTGGCCACGGCGTGGTCGCTGGTGCTGTTCGCCGCCGGCGGCGTCACCCTCTCCTGGATCTTCGCCGAGAGCGTCAAGCGCAACTTCGACGAGCGCCTGGAGGTGCTCCTGCGCGGGCTGATCGCGGTCACCGAGATCGACCCGCAAGGCGAGCTGGTGGTGGGCGATCCGCCCGGCGAGCCGCGCTTTCGCACGCCGCTCTCGGGCTGGTACTGGCAGATCGAGACGCCGTCGGGGCCGATCCGCTCGCGCTCGCTCTGGGACCGCGACCTGCCGCGGGCGGCGGCCGCGACCGCGATGGTGCGCGGCCCCGGCGATCAGCGCTTGCGGATGCTGAGCCGCGCCATCGTCATGGGCGATCGGGTCTACCGCTTCCGCGTCGCCGGCGAGACCGACGCCATCGCCAAGGCGACCGCCCAGTTCTCGTTGAGCGTCAGCGTCTCGCTCGCGGTGCTCGGCTTCGGGCTGATCCTCGCCGTGCTGTTCCAGGTGTCGGTGGGGCTGCGCCCGCTGGGGCGGCTGCGCCGGCAGCTGCAGCGCATCCGCGCCGGCGAGGCCGAACGGCTCGACGGCCCCTTCCCCCACGAGCTCGAGCCGGTGGTCGAGGAGCTCAAGAGCCTGTTGGCCCACAACCAGGAGATCGTCGAGCGCGCCCGCGCCCACGGCGGCAACCTCGCCCACGCCCTCAAGACGCCGCTCTCGATCCTCGCCAACGAGGCCGAGCGCGGCGACGACGCGCGGCTGGCCGAGGCCACCCGCCGCCAGCTGCCGCGCATCGAGCGGCTGATCGACCACCACCTCGCCCGCGCCCGCATCGCCGGGCCCACCGGCGCGCTCACCGGCCGCCAGCCGGTGAGCCCGGTGCTGGCCGAGCTCGTGCGCACCCTCGGCAAGCTCTACGCCGGCCGCGGCGTCCGCCTCGCCCGCGCCGACGGCGGCGACGCCGTCTTCCACGGCGAGCGCGAGGACCTGATGGAGATGCTCGGCAACCTCCTCGACAACGCCTGCAAATGGGCCGAGCGCAACGTTCAGGTGACCTGCGAGCCCACCGAGGCCGGCTTCGTCGTCCATATCGACGACGACGGCCCCGGTCTGCCGGCCGCCGAGCGCGCCCGCGTCGTCGAGCGCGGCCGGCGGCTCGACGAGAACGTGCCGGGCTCCGGGCTCGGCCTCGCCATCGTCGCCGACCACGCCAAGCTCTACCGCGGCCGGCTCACCCTCGCCGACGGCCCCATGGGCGGCCTGCGCGCCAGCCTCCACCTCCCCGGCAGCTGCGAGACCCCGGCCGCCGCGGCGGCGGAGTGAGCCGGCGCCGCCGAAGCGCCCGCAAAGCTTTGCGCGGCCACGAAAATCCGCCCTTTTGGCTTCGTTCGGCAACACCCGAACCGCTCCGTTCGCCG
>CAZCVH010000330.1:0-2878 GCA_964502115.1 uncultured Geminicoccaceae bacterium | reverse complement strand
CGAGGGCGAGAGCTGGCGGCTCGAGGCGGTTCGCACACCCGGCGAGGCCGGCGCGGCGGCGAACGCGACCATCTGGTCCACGGCGCTCACCCCGGCGAAAGTGCGGGGCCTCGCCGCCGGGGGTGCCACGACCAGCGCCGCCGAGGCCGCGCGCGCGCTCGCCGGCAGCGCGATCGCGATCCGCAGCGCTTCCTATTACCGCTTGCGCATCGCCCAGTCCCGCGCGGCGGTCGCGGCGCCGGCGGTCATGCTGATGTTGGCGGCGCTCGCCGGGCTCGCGACCGGACGCGACGACAGCGGGCTCGGGTTGGCCGCGGCGGGCTTCGGGCTGGGTCTCGGCTTCGTCGCCTTCGACGGGGCGTTCGGGGCGTTCGGCCAGATCGGTCTGTTGCCGACCGCGGTCGCCGCCTACGCTCCCACCGTCGTCTTCGCCGCCGCCGGCATCGCCACGCTCACCGCCATGGAGCTCTGACCGGATGGGAGCCGCCGCCGCATCCGTCGAGATCGTCGCCGTCGACGACGGCCGCGAGCTCACCGACTTCATCCGCCTGCCGGGCCTGCTCGCGCGCGACGATCCGGCCTGGATCGAGCCGCTGGTCGTGGAACGGCGCCGGTTCCTCGGGGCCGCCACCAACCCCGTCTTCGAGCACGCCGAGGTCCGCCTCTGGCTGGCGCGCCGCGACGGCCGACCGGTCGGGCGGATCAGCGCGCAGCTCGACCGCCTGGCCGCACCGGTCGAAGGCCGCCGCGTCGGTTTCTTCGGCCTCGTGGACGCGCGCGAAGACGACGTGCTGACGGCGCTGTTCGAGGCCGCCGAGGCCTGGCTGCGCGAGCGCGGCGCCGGCTGGGTGCGCGGCCCGTTCAGCCTGTCGATCAACCAGAACTCCGGCGTGTTGATCGACGGCTTCGCGACCCCGCCCTACGTCATGATGGACCACCACGACCCCTGGCTCGGCCCGGCGATCGAGCGCCGCGGCTACGCCAAGGCACGCGATCTCGTCACCTACCGCCTCGACATCGCCGAGGGGTTGCCGCACTCGCTTCGCTCGCTGGCGGAGCGGGCGCGTTCGCGCCTGCGATTGCGTCCGCTCGAGCGCCGCCGCTTCGCCGAAGAGATCCGCACCGTGACCGCGATCTTCAACGACGCCTGGGCCGAGAACTGGGGCTTCGTGCCGCTGACGGAAGCGGAGACGCGGGCCATGGCGGCGGAGCTGAAGCCGATCCTGCCGGACGACTTCGTCCAGATCGCCGAACTCGACGGCCGCCCGGTCGGCTTCATCGTCATGGTGCCCAACCTCCACGAAGCGATCCGCGGGCTCGGCGGGCGCCTGTTGCCGTTCGGCTGGGCGCGCCTGTTGTGGCGGCTGAAGGTGGCGGGCGCGCGCTCCGGGCGGGTGCCGCTGATGGGCGTGCGGCGCGAGATCGCCTCGACCGTGCTCGGCAAGCTCGTGCCGATCGCGCTGATCTACGCGGTGGCGCGAGCGGCGCGCGCGCGCGGCGTCGTCGACGTCGAGATGGGCTGGCTTTTGGAGGACAACCTGGCGGTCCGGCGGTTGATCGAATCGATCGGCTCGCACCTCTCGAAGACCTATCGCGTCTACGAGAAACCGCTTTGAGCCCGTGGCGCGCCCTCGTCCTCGCCGGCGAGCGCGGCCCGACGGACCCGGTGGCGGCGGCGAGTGGAGCGACGCACAAGGCGTTCGCCCCGCTCGCCGGCCGGGCGATGCTCGACCACGTCCTCGACGCCCTGCGGGCCAGCCCCGCGGTCACCGCGATCGCCGTCTCGATCGCCCCCGACGCCCCGCGGCTGGCGGCGGATGTGCTGCGCCTCGACGCCGGAGCGAGCCCCGCCGCGAGCGTGCTCGCGGCCTTCGACCGCTGCGGCCCGCCGCTGGTGGTGACCACCGCCGACCACCCGCTGTTGAGCCCGGCCATGATCGCGGATCTCCTGGCGGCCTCGACGACGGCCGACGTCGTCGCGGGCGTGTGCCCGCGCGCGACGGTCGAGGCCGCCGGCAACCCGGCGCGGCGGACCTATCTGCGGCTGGCGGACGGCGCGGTGAGCGGAGCCAACCTCTTCGCCCTCGCGACCCCGGCGGCGCGCGGCGCGGTGGTGCTGTGGCAGCGGCTGGAGGCCGACCGCAAGCGGCCCTGGCGCCTGGCCCTCAGGCTCGGCCCGGCGGCGCTCGCGCGCTACGCCGCCGGGCGGCTGGACGGCGCCGGCGCCGCCCGCGCCATCGGCCGGGCCGCCGGGTGCGCAGCCGGGTTCGCCTTGATCGACCATCCGGACGCCGCCCACGACGTCGACGGCGTGTCCGACCTCGCCTTCGTCGAACGCCGGCTGGGGGAACGGCGGGCGGGTGTCACCGGCTGACGCCCGCACGCACCCGCCTCGGCCGGGCGAGGGGCACCCGGCCAGCGGTTTGTCCGGCCGGGTCCAGTGCACCGACGCGATCGGAGCGATCGGCTCCGATCGCGTCGATGATGCACCAGCTCCTCGAAGTCGTGCAGCTCGAGCCCGAGGAAGGCGCGCCGGCGTCGACGCGCTCCAGCTCGAGATCGTAGCGGCGCCCCTGCTTCGGGTCACGGCAGGCACCGTCATCCCAACGCCCGTCACCCGCGCGTTTCGGGCCCAGCGCCCGTCGCCGGCGCGTTCCGGACCGGTGATCGCGGTCGGGCCGCACCACCGCCGGTCGCGCGCCGCCGCAGTCGCGCGGACGAGGCGGTTGGTTGCGCTCAACGCGCCGGGCGACTGCCGGTTTTTCGGCTCGTGCCCGGGCCTCAACCGGCCGGTGCCAGCCGTGCCGCGGCGCGGGCGACGAGGGCGAGCGCGAGGTGGCGTGGCGGCGCCGTCACGTCGAGCCAGCGCAGGGGCCCC
>CAZCVH010000329.1:0-2894 GCA_964502115.1 uncultured Geminicoccaceae bacterium | reverse complement strand
CTCAGGCGAAGGGCAGGTGGCGGACGTGGCGGATCCGGGTCGCCAGCAACAGGCCGACGACGAGGCCGCCGAGATGCGCCGCGTCGGCGATCCGACCGCCGAACGGGGCGACGAAGCCGACCAGGCTGGTGAGCAGGAAGATGCCGGCGAAGATCATCATCAACGGCCCGTGGCGGCCGAGCTGGTGGCGCTGCGCGAGCAGCAGCCCGGCCCCGGCGAGCGCGCCGTTGGCGGCGGAGGCGCCGAGCACCGGGGCGGGATCGAAGACGCTGTGGGTGAGCGGCCCGACGATCGCGCCGGCGACGAACAGCCCGACGAGCCAGCGCCCGCCGATGCGCGGCTCGAGCACCGAGCCGAAGATGGCGAGCGCGAACAGGTTGAGCGCCAGATGCGCGAACGAAGCGTGCACGAAGGCCGAGGTGAACGCCCAGCCGAGCACCCACGGCGTCGGGGCGAAGCCGGGAAACACCATCAACCGGGCGATCAGCCCCCCGGCGAGCCAGTCGAGCGCGCCGATGGACGCGATCACCAACAAGAGCACGCGGGTCGTGGACGGCAGGTTGAGCGCGGGCTCGCCGCCGCCGCGGTTGACGGGCGGTCTCACCCGCCGCTCCGGTGGCGCTGGATGTCGGATGTCCTCTTCATCGCCCGCCACCTGCCACGTCCCGACGGCGACGACAACGCCCGCCACCGCCGCGGCTTGGTCGCCGCCTCCGCCCGCCCTAGTTCTACGTGCGTCGAGCAAGGGAGACGGTGATGGAAGGCGAAGGCACGCTCTGGATCTTCATCCTGTTCAAGGGCCTGTTGGGCTTCGGCGTGCCGCTCGCCCTCGGCCTGCAGCAGCTGATCTCGATCAAGCGCTCGATCCGTGCCGATCGCGACGCCGCGGCCGCGGCGCAGGCGGAACGCGAGGCCGCACCGGCGTCGGCGCGCGCGGCGCCCGCGGCGGATGGCCGCGAGCGCGTGGTGGAGCCGGCCTGAGCCGCGCTTCAGACCCAGGGGCTGGTCGAGTTGTGGCGCCCGAAGCTGCGACCTTCGGCGAAGCGGTCGAGGCCGAACGGCTCGAGCTCCGCGACCGCGCGGCCGTGGACGAGGTGCTCGGCGACGAGCTTGCCGACCCCGATCATCTTGAAACCGTGGTTGCTGTCGGCGATCAGGTAGAGGTTGTCCTTCACCCAGTCGAAGATCGGCACGTTGTCGGGGGTGAAGGCGCCGATGCCGCCGTTGCGGCGCGCGCGAAAGCGTGAGCGGGAACCCTCGAAGCGCGTCATCAGCATGCCCATCGCGGTGGTGAGCAGATCGGCGAACTCGGGTTCGGCCTGGTAGCGGTCGTTGGCGTGGCCGTAAGGCTCGACCTCGGCCACGGGCCCGAGCCGGACGGGCGTGCTGCCGCCCTGGATGCCCGGGCGATCCATGCGCTCGGCGCCGTTCTTGAAATAGACGTAGAGGCTGTCCTGCAGGACGGCGCCGCTGTCGGGGTGGCGCACCGGGGTGTCCAGGAGCTCGACGTGGAGCACCGGCGGCTCGCGGTCGGCGGCGGTGCGGTAGGGCGGCTCGTGGTAGACCTCGCCCTCGCGCAGCCGCCAATAGGTCCACATCGCGGCGTCCTCGACGACGTTGCCGTCGGCAAAGCGCTCGGTGAGCCGCATCGGCTCGCCGAGCTGCTCCCAATGCCGGCCGACCCAGGCGCCGGCGCAGAGCACGACGGCGTCGGCGCGGATGGTGCCGTGGTCGGTGTGGACCGCGGTGCCCCGCCCGCCGGTGACGTCGTAGCCGGTGACCGCGACGCCGCCTCGGATCGCCACCCCCTCCTGCTCGCACTTCCGCACCAGCCCGCGCACGGCCTGGGCGGTGCCGGCGTAGCCCGACGGCCGCTCGTGCAGCACCACCTCGACCCCGGCGGTCTTGAAGTCCGGCCACAGGCCTTGGAGGAAGGCGCGGGCGTCGGCTCCGGTGAACATCTCGGAGCGGTAGCCGCAGGCGTTCTGGCTCTCGACCATCACCTCGTAGTCGGGGATCTGGCCGGCGGTGCCGGCGGCGACGTAGCCCACCTGCTGAAAGCCGAAGGTGATCGGATCGCTCTGCCAGACGTCGACCGAGTGGCGCAGGATCGGGTGCAGCTCGCGCGTCATGTAGAGGTTGCGCACGCAGCCGCAGGCGACGCCGGTCGCCCCCGCGCCGGGGCCGCTCCGGTCGATCACCAGCACGTCGGCGCCCGCGCCCCGGCCCGTCGCCGCGAGCTTCATCGCCAGATGCCAAGCGGTCGAGAGGCCGTGGACGCCGGCGCCGACGACGAGATAGGGAACCGAGGCGGGCAACGAGGACATGAACGGGGCTTCCCGGCGGCGGCGCGGCGATGGTCGACCTCCGGAGCCTGCGCCCGCTCGCGCCGTCGAGCCTGCCGCAGCGCGGCGTCGAGCTTACCGCTTGCGGCGTCAGGGATGGCCGGCGTCGTCGTCGTAACCGCGGCGGTGGGAGAACAGGATGAGGCCGACCAGCCCGACCGCGAGCAGCAGGGTGGCGCCGACCCCGAGGCCGAAGGCGATCCAGCCGTGGCGGCTGAGCGTGCCGTCGATCTGCCCGGAGATGTAAACCACACCGATGGCCGCCGTCACCAGCAGCGCCAGCAACCCGGCGATCACGTCGCGTCCACGCACCGGTTGATATCCTTTCCCAACGTGACCCGACAGCGTAGGACGTGGGCGACGCCGCGCAAGGGGGGCGAGGCCCTGATCGACAAGCGCCGCCACACCGAGGTCCTCCGCGCCGCCGTCGCGCTCGACGGGCGCCGGGTCGTCGACATCGGCTGCGGGGCCGGTGGCCTCGCAGCCGATGTCGACGACCAGATCGGAAGAGCACACGTCTGAACTCCAGTCACGTGAAACGAGCTCGTA
>CAZCVH010000328.1:0-2897 GCA_964502115.1 uncultured Geminicoccaceae bacterium | reverse complement strand
CGGCGAAGCGGATGCTCGAGCTGCTCGATCAGAACGGCGACGGCGTGCTCGATCACGAAGAGTTCGTGGAGACCCCGCGCCCGGGCGGGGCGGGCGTCAGCGACGCCGCACAGCGCAGCCGCGCCCAGCAATTCGATAACCTCGACCAGGACGGCGACGGTCGCTTGAGCGAGGAGGAATTGGCCGAACTTCCCGGCGTTCGCGTGCGCTGAACCGCCCCGTTCGGCCGGCGCTGGGCGGCCGTCAACCGGCGGCGGTGCGGACCGCGTCGAGCGGATGCAGCGCGGCGCGGGTCCCGGCCTTCATGACCTGGCCCGGCAGCGCGCGCCCGACGACTTCCTCCACCCGCCGCGCGACGCCGATCAGCCGCTCGAGGTCGACGCCGCCGGCGAGGTCGAGGCCGTCCAAGAGAAAGATCAGATCCTCGGTGCAGATGTTGCCGGTGGCGCCCGGCGCGAACGGGCAGCCGCCGAGGCCGGCGACCGACGCGTCGAGCCGGCGGATGCCTTCCTCGACGCCGACCACCACGTTGGCGAGGCCGATGCCGCGGGTGTCGTGCAGATGGAGGCCCAGCTCGGCCGCGGGGAGGGCGGCGCGCACGGCGCGGACGGCGGCCTTGACGTGCTTGGGCTGCGCCATGCCGGTGGTGTCGGCGAGGCCGATGCGGGTGACGCCGAGCTCGGCGTAGCGCCTGGCGATGCGCACCACCTGTGCCACCGGCACGTCGCCCTCGAAGGGGCAGCCGAAGCTTGTGGCGATGCCGCCCTTGACGTCGACGCCGGCGGTCCGCGCCGCCGCCACCACGTCGACGAAGCCGGCGAGCGAGCGGTCGACCGTGCGGTTGACGTTTTTGGCGTTGTGGCTCTCGGAGGCGGAGACCACGAGGCCGATGCTGTCGACGCCCGCGGCGATCGCCCGCTCGGCGCCTTCGAGGTTGGGTACCAGCGCCAGCAATTCGGCGCGGTCGCGATTGCGGATGCCGGCGACGACCTCGGCGGCGTCGGCGAGCTGCGGCACCGCCTTGGGCGAGACGAAGGCGGTGACTTCGACGACCGGCAGGCCGGCGTCGATCAGCGCCTCGATCAGCTCGATCTTGCGCGCCGTCGGGATGAAGCGACGCTCGCTTTGAAAACCGTCGCGGGGCCCGACCTCGACCACGGTCACGTCGCGGTCGGGTGCGTGCGCGCTGGGGTTGGGCGACGCGGTCATGGCGGCCTTCGTCTCCTTCGCGCCGTGGCGGGCTTGCGGTCCAGGCGGCTTGACGGTTCAACACCGCGCATGCTGGCTACATGCGCGTCGCGGCGCCGCGCGACAACCGTCGTCAGCGCAGCGTCGAGTTCCAAGGGAGGCCAACATGATCCCAACGCTGCTCACGCGGCTCGCCGCCGTCGCGGCGATCGCTGCTCCGTTCGCCGTCGCCACGCCGGCGGCCGCCTTCACCCCCTCGTCGCCCGAGTGCATCGCGCCGGCGTCGCCCGGCGGCGGCTGGGACTTCACTTGCCGCAGCGTCGGCAAGCTGTTGAGCGACCAGGGCTTCGTCGACGGCCAGGTGCAGGTCGTCAACATGGCCGGCGGCGTCGGCGCGGTCGCCTTCGGGAACGTCGCCTCCAAGCGCCCCGACGACGAGAGCCTCTTCGTCGCCACCAGCACGGTCGGCATCACCCAGATCGCCCAGGGCCGCTATCCGGGCGGCGTGGACACCATGCGCTGGCTCGCCATGCTCGGCGCCGACGTGGGCGTCGTGCTCGTGCCGGCCGGGTCCGACTACGAGAGCCTCTCCGACCTCACCGACACCCTCGCCGACAATCCGGGCGCGCTCGCCGTGGGCGGCTCGTCGGGTGTCGGCGGCTGGGACCACATCCGCCTTTTGCTCCTGGCGCAGGAAGCCGGCATGTCGCAGGACGCCCTCAAGGCGATCCGCTGGGTCCAGTACAGCGGCGGCAGCGATGCCGTGACGCAAATGCTGGGCGGCCACATCGGTGCTGTGACCACCGACATCGGCGAGATCACGAGCTTCGTCGAGGCCGGCGATGCGCGTGTGCTCGCGGTGATGGCCGACGAGCGCCTCGAGGCCTTCCCCGACGCGCCCACCGCGATGGAGCAGGGCTTCGACGTCACCGGCTACAACTGGCGTGGCTTCTACATGGGCGGCGAGGTCTCCGACGAGGCCTACGACTGGTGGGTCGACACCATGCAGAGCCTCTACGAGACCGAGGCCTGGAAGGAGACCGCGGTCCGCAACGGCCTGACGCCGATCTGGCGCGGCGGTGAGGACTTCGTCTCGTTCGTCGCCGAGTCCGAGGAGAACATGCGCAACATCTCCAAGGCGATCGGCGTCGTCCAGTGAGCGATCGTATCGTCGGGCTCCTGCTGTTCGCCTTCGCCGTCTGGTACGGCTGGACGGCGGAGAACTTCCAGCAGGGGTTCGGCGATCCGCTCGGGCCCGCCATGTTCCCGCAACTCGTGGCGGCTCCCTTTGCGCTGTTGAGCCTCGTGCTCGTCTTCCGGCCCGATGCCAAACCGAATTGGCCGCACGGGCGCGCGATGCTGCGCCAGGTGTTCGCGCTCTTGGTGCTCGTGGCCTACGCGCAATCGCTGGAACGCCTCGGCTTCCCGCTCGCCACCTTCATCGCCTGCGCGCTCCTGTGCCGGCTTCTCGGCACCGACTGGGCGCGGGCCGGCACGGCCGGCGCCGGTGTCGGCGTGGCGCTCTACCTGTTGTTCGATCCGCTGTTGGGGCTGCCGTTGCCCCTCGCGCCCGAGTTCTGAGACGCGGCCATGGAGATGTTCGACGGACTGATGTTCGGGTTCTCGGTGGCGCTCACGCCGATGAACCTCGGGCTCGCCTTCATGGGCTGCATGATCGGCACGGTCGTGGGCGCGCTGCCGGGGCTCGG
>CAZCVH010000327.1:0-2925 GCA_964502115.1 uncultured Geminicoccaceae bacterium | reverse complement strand
CTGGTCGCCGACGAGGGCGGCTTCGATCTGCACCTCGAGCGCTTCTTGAAGCAGCACAAGCAGCTCGAGGGCCTGGGCGCGCGCGTCCTCGAGGTGAACCCGAAGCACCCGCTGGTGCGATCGATGGCGAACGCGCTCGGCGAGGGCGAGACCCCGGCCGAGGTCGACGAGCTGGTCCGCCTGCTCCTCGATCAGGCCCGCGTCGTCGAGGGCGAGCCCCTGCCCGACCCCGGCGCCTTCTCCCGCCGCATGAGCAAGCTCCTGCAGGCCAACCTGCCGCCGGTGGCGTGACCGACGCCGGCCGCCTCGCTTTGCCATAGCGGGCGGGGCGGGCCGATGCGCGCTCTGCGATCAAAGCCTCGCTAGCCCCCGCCGGCCGCCTGCGCCAACGCACGGATCACGAACGGATCGTGGGAGGGTGGGGATGGCCGACGACGCGGTGGTGACGACCGACGGGCTCGCGGAGGCGCCCTCGCCCGGCTTCGTCTTCGATCCCACGGTCCTCGACAAGACGACGCCGGACTATCTGATCCCGAAGATGGATCAGTACCCGGTCTCCGATCCGGCCTACTACCAGCAGCTCGTCATCCGCGACCCGCGTGGCGCCGGCGAGGGCGCGAGCGAGCTGGAGACCGCGCTCGATCCGTTCGCGCCGGTCGACGCGCTGCCGGCGCCGCAGCGGCCATTGCAGGGCGTGCTCATCACCTACGAGCAGGCCTGGCGGCAATCGGGTCTGGCGCTCGGCCGGCTGGTGCACTCGCTCAGCCTCGCGCCGGGCGAGGTCACCAAGATCGCGGTCATGGACTTCACCCGCCGCACCGCCGGCACGAGTTCCGAGGCCGCCAGCCAGGGCGAGACCGTGGTCGCCGACACCGAGCAGGGCTCGTCGGTGCAGGAGGTCCGCGAATCCGTGGCCAAGGACGCGCAAAGCGGCAGCTCGACCCAATCGAGCATCACCGGCCAATCGCAGGCGGGCGTGAGCGGCGGCGGCCTGCTCGTCAGCGGCTCGGCCTCGTCGGCGCTGAGCACCGGCTTCGGCGTCAGCACGTCGTCGAGCGCGTCGAGCGCGCGGCTGCGCGCCGACGGCGCCCGCCGCATGCAGCAGAACACCATCGCCAAGAGCCAGGCGGTGCGCTCGCGCCGCGCCACCCAGGTCCGCGAGGTCAGCGAGACCGAGAGCCAGAGCGCCACGACGCGGGTGGTCGCCAACTACAACCACATGCACGCCCTCACCATGATGTTCTTCGAGGTCGTGCAGATCTTCGAGCTGAAGACGCGCGCGGCCGACGCCGAGCGCGTCGTCTTCATCCCGTTGCGGGCGGCCGAGTTCACGGACGCGCTGGTGCGCGAGCACTGGAGCGCGCTCGCCCGCATCCTGCGCGCCGAGGGGCCGAGCTACTGGGCCGATCGCCTGAACACGTTCATCGGCGCGGACACCGTGGCGCTCCGCCTCGCCTTCGAGACCGCCCGCGCCCGCTTTCGCGACCGGATGCGGGCGTTGCAGGCGGCCTTCGAGAAGGCGCAGGACATCGAGATCGATTTCGACGACCCCGACGAATACCAGGTGCAATTGATCTTCGCCGGCTTCGACTTCGAGCTCGACGACGCCCGCGAGGACCGTCCCGAGGCGCTGGAGACCGCGGAGGTGAAGAGGGCGATCGCCCGGCGGGAGGCGGCCGAGACGGCCTATGCCGCGTACCTGGAGAGCAAGCGGGCCTACGACTCCGCCCGCGACGTGGTCTTGTTTCTCGATGCCAACCGGCTCTGGTTCAACCAGCGGCTGTGGATGGAGCTGACGCCGGGCCACGTCCAGCGGCTGGTCAGGGGCCACACCTTCCAGGGCACCCCGCTCGCCCACCTGATGGACCCGCGACCGCTCGCCGCCCACGGCAACTACCTGGCGTTTCGCCTGCCGCACGCCACCCCCGGCGGCGACGCCGCCTTCGCCAACCGCTACACCCAGCAACCCGACGACGACGAGATCCCCGAGGACTTCGTCGCGCTGCCCAGCGGCGGCGTCTTCGGCGAGGCGGTGCTCGGCCAGTCGGTGGCGGCGGAGAAGATCGACCTCACGCGCTTTTGGAACTGGCAGGAATCGCCGATCCCGATCCTGCCGCCGGCGATGCAGCCGCTGGATCTGGCGAGCCGGACGCGCGGCATGGACTTCTCCCGCGTCGACCTCGACGCCGCCGTGGCCCGGCTCCTGGACGTGCAGGTCCCCGACGGCGTCGACCTCGACGCCATCACCGCGCAGGTGACGGCGAACCTCCGCGACATGAGCGGGCGCGGCGAGCTCGCCGCCCTGCTCGGCGCCCAGGTCGATGCCGTCCGCGACGGCGCGGCGACCGCGGGCGCGCAGGCGGTCCAGACCGGCAACGACATCCGCAACTTCGCCGTCGGCCTCGCCAACAGCGAGCTCGCCAAGGTGGCGGCGACGGCGGTGACGGCGAAGGGCGGTGCCGGGTCGGCGACCGTGCTCGGCGGCGTGCTCGGCGGCAGCCGGCCCGCGGCCGGCAACGGCGCCGCCGCGAGGGACGAGGATCCGGGCGCGGGGACCTGAGCCGACGGGGCGGCACCGTCGCCGACAGGCGAGCGGCCGCGCGCGGCGCTCGGGGTCCCGGCCGGCAGCCGTCGGCGGTCGCCCTTGGAACAACCGCCGCGCCAGGCCGTCTGTCGTTCACACGCACGGGAGGAGATGCATGTTCGATTTCGACAACCAACGCTCGCTCACGACGCTCCGCACGCTGGCGCTCGCCGGGGTGATGGGCCTCGCGCTCGTCGGCTGCGGTGAGGGTACGAACGGCGAGGACGCCGCCGGCGAGGCCGAGACCAACATGGAAAGCGGCACCGACGCCGACGACGGCACCGCCGAGGAGATGGGCGAAGCGGCCGACGACGCCGCCGACGGCGCGGCGGAGACCGCCG
>CAZCVH010000326.1:0-2929 GCA_964502115.1 uncultured Geminicoccaceae bacterium | reverse complement strand
GGCTTCTTCATCCTCGCCGACGAGGAGCCGACCATCCACCGCAAGAAGTTCATCGAATTCTGCGAGGAGCTGGAGGCCCGCCAGCTGCCGGTGCTCTGGGGCATCAACACGCGGGTGACCGACATCCTGCGCGACGAGGAATACCTGCCGCTCTACCGCCGCGCCGGCCTCATCCACGTCTCGCTCGGCACCGAGGCCGCCTCGCAGCTCCAGCTCGACCGCTTCCAGAAAGAAACGACGGTCGCCCAGAACAAGAAGGCGATCGCGCTCCTCCGCCGGCACGGCATCGTCTCCGAAGCGCAGTTCATCGTCGGTCTCGAGAACGAGACCAAGGCGACGCTGGAGGAGACCTACCGGATGGCCCGGGACTGGAACCCCGACATGGCCAACTGGGCGATGTACACGCCCTGGCCGTTTTCCGACCTGTTCAAGGAGCTCGGCGACAAGGTCGAGGTGTACGATTTCGACAAGTACAACTTCGTCACCCCGATCATCAAGCCGGACGCGATGGACCGGGCCACCCTGCTCGATCGCGTCATGCACAATTACCGCCGCTTCTACATCCGCCACGCGCTCTTCGAGTATCCCTGGACGTGGAACCGCCAGAAGCGGCGGTATCTGATGGGCTGCCTCAAGGCGTTCGCGAAGAGCGGCTTCCAGCGCAAGTTCTACGACCTCGGCCGCGTCGGCTACTGGGGGCCGCAGTCGAAGGGCAATCTGCGCTGGGGCTTCGACACGTCGCGGCCGGTGGTCAAGCAGGACCGGAGCGCCGACTGGAAGCAGGCGCCGGCGCGCAAGCGGGCGGTCGAGGCCGGCAAGGTTTGTGGCGGCGGCGAGGAGCAACTGGAGGACGCGCTTTGAGGCGAGGACCATGAGCGCACCGTCCGCCGCCCGCGAAGCCGAGATCGAGCGCCGGCGAGAGGTCGCGCCGATCCTGCAAAACGGCTTTCGCCCGTTCTTTCTCGGCGCCGCGCTGTGGCTGGTGTTCGCCACCGGCTGGTGGCTGCACCTCTTCGCCGGCGGGGGCGGGACCAGCCGCTTCGATCCGCTCGCCTGGCACCAGCACGCGATGCTGTTCGGCGGCGTCGGCGCGATCGTCGCCGGCTTCCTTTTGACCGCGATCCCGAACTGGACGGGCCGACTGCCGGTGAGCGCAGGACCGCTGGCGGCGCTCTTTGGCCTCTGGCTCGCCGCCCGCCTCGCCAACCTCGCCGGCACCATGTTGCCGGTCTGGCTGCCGCCCGCGCTCGACGTCGGTTTTTTCGTCGTGCTTGCGGGCGTCGCCGCGACCGAGGTCGTCCGCGGCCGCAGCCGTCGCAACGACGTCGTCGTCGCGCTCGTGGCGCTCTTCGCCGCCGCGGCCCTCGGCTCGCAGCTCGACGCGGCGGGCGCCTGGACGGGCGGGGCGACCGCACAGCGAATGGCGATGGCCGTGCTGCTGCTCCTCATCGGCCTCGTCGGCGGCCGGATCGTTCCCAGCTTCACCCGCAACTGGCTCGTCGAGCGCGGCGCCGAGCGCCTGCCGACGCCGGCGAACCGCTTCGATCGAGCGACGCTCGTGGTCCTCGCGGCAGCGCTCGCCGCCTGGGTGGCGGCGCCTGACGCGGGCGCCACCGCCGTCCTCGCGCTCGCCGCGGGCGTCCTCCACGCCCTGCGGCTCGCCCGCTGGCGCGGCCACGCCACGCTCGCCGAGCCGCTCGTGACCGTCCTCCACGTCGGCTACGCGTGGCTGCCGGTGGGCCTGGTCCTCCTCGGCCTCGAGCGCTTCGCGCCGTCGCTCGGGCTGTTGAGCGCCGAGCACGCGCTCGGCGCCGGTGCCATCGGCACGATGACGCTCGCGGTGATGACCCGCGCCGCGCTCGGCCACACCGGCCGCGCGCTCACCGCCGGTCCTTTGACCGTCGCGATCTACGCGCTCGTGAGCGCGGGCGCGCTCTTGCGCGTCACCGCCTACGCCCTGCCCTTGGACCCGCTCGCGGCGCTCGGCGTCGGCGGTGCGCTCTGGGCCGGCGCCTACCTGCTCTACGCCGTCCGCTACGCGCCCATCCTCGCCCGCCCGCGCGCCGGGTGAGCGCGACGCGCGGTCGCGCACCGCCCATCGTTCCCGTCGTGGAGCCGGGCCGCGTGCCAAGATGGCGCCGTCGGATCGGGAAACGGCCCAGTGGATAGCCCGCGATTGGACGAGACGACGCTCATGCGGCGCAGCGGGATGCGGCCGGGCGATCTCGACGTCGCCGCCCGGGCGCTGATGGTGGCCCAGCTCGAGCGGCACGAGCTGCGCGAGGTGCTGGCCGACGCGGTGGTGCGGGAGGTCGAGCGCGGCACCGTGCTCTTCATCCAGGGCGAGGACTGCGATCGCTTCTACTTCGTGCTCGACGGCTGGGTGCGGCTCTTCCGCCAGACCGCCGACGGCAGCGAGGTGACGATCGCGCTCTTCACCAAAGGCGAGAGCCTCGCCGAGGCGGCCATGCTGGCGGGCGGCCGCTTTCCGGTGAGCGGCGTCGCCGCCGACCACGCGCGCCTGTTGGTGGTGCCGCGCTCCGGTTTCCTGCGCCAACTCGAGCGCAACCCGGCGCTCTGCCGCTCGCTCCTGGCGTCGCTGTCGGTGCGCCTGCACGGCTTCGTCAAGCAGATCGAGCAGATCTCCCACCGTTCCACGGTCAAGCGGCTCGCCGCCTTTTTGCTGCGCCTTACCGACGTCGACGAGGGCGCGGCCATCGTCACCCTGCCGATGGACAAGACGCTGGTGGCGGCGCGCCTCGGCATGCAACCGGAGAGCCTGTCGCGCAGCTTCGCGCGACTGCGGCGCCACGGGGTCGAGACCAAGGGCGGCGAGGTGCACGTCCGCGACGTGGCCGAGTTGCGCGCGCTCGTGCCGGACCGCGACGACGAGCTCCCCGAGTGAGCCGAACCGGCTCGGCTCCCCTCG
>CAZCVH010000325.1:0-2939 GCA_964502115.1 uncultured Geminicoccaceae bacterium | reverse complement strand
GATCGTTTCACGTGACTGGAGTTCAGACGTGTGCTCTTCCGATCTGTGGGCCGCGAGCGCGGCGCGCGCCGCCGGCGCGTCGTCCTCCGCGCCCTCGACCGAGCGGGTGAGCGCCGCCTCGCCGCCGGCCGTCAGGTAGACCAGCCGGGCCTCGGGCCAGCCATAGGTGGGCACGAGCTCGACGCCGTCCTGCACCGCCAGCCGCCCCGAGGTGCCGGCGCCGACATAGACCAGACGGCCGCCACCCCGCTCCAGCCGCGCCGCAGCGGCCGCGGCGGCGGCGGCGATGGCGCCACGGGCGGCGTGGACCACGGCGACGGCCGCGAGCTGGCCCTGGATCAGCGCATCGACGACCTCGTCCGCGCCCCAGCGATCGAGCTCCGCGAAGCGCGGGCTCACCTCCTCGGTACTCAAGGGCTCCCTCCCCGCGGCTCCGTCGCGGGTTAGAATGCCGCCGAGCGTGCCGCAAGCCGAGACGGGACCATCTCATGCCAGAGCTCACCGGCTCGATCCTGACCCCCGACGGCTGGCGGCAGGGCCGCGTCCGCTTCTCCGAGCAGGTTCGCGCCGTCGACGGCCGCGTCGTCGCCGCGCCGCAGCCGCCCTACGTCGTCCCCGGCTTCGTCGACCTCCACGTCCACGGCGGTGGCGGCGGCGACGTCATGGGCGGCGAGGCCGCCGTCCGCGGCACCGCCCGCACCCATCTGCGCCACGGCACCACCGCGCTGGTCGCGACCACCGTCACCGCCCCGCTCGAGGACGTCGACGCCGCTCTCGCCGGTATCGAGGCGGTGCGCCGGGCGCCGAGCGCCGGCGAGGCGCAGGTGCTCGGCGCCCATCTGGAGGGGCCGTTTCTCAACCCCGACAAGCTCGGCGCCCAGCCGCCCTACGCCCGCGCCCCGGAGCCGGCGCTGCTGCGCCGCTGGGCCGAGATCACCCGCGTCCTCCTCCTCACCTACGCCCCCGAATGCGACCCGGACGACCTGCTGCCGGGGACGCTGCGGGCGCTCGGCATCCTCGGCCAGATCGGCCACAGCCTCGCCGACGACGCCACCGCGCGGCGCGCTCTCGACGCCGGCACGGGCGTCACGCATCTCTTCAACGCGATGAGCGGGCTCGACCAGCGCGCGCCGGGGGTCGTCGGCGCCGCCCTCGCCGTCGCCGAGCACGCCGAGATCATCGCCGATCTGGTCCATGTCGCGCCGACGGCGCTGCTCGCCGCGCGGCGGGCGATCCCGGGGCTCTACGGCGTCACCGACGCCACCGCGGGCGCCGGCATGCCGGCGGGCGACTACCCGCTCGGGCGCTACACCGCCACCAAGCACGGCGACGTCCTGCGCCTCGCCGACGGCCGGCTGGCGGGCTCGGCGCTGACGATGGACCGGGCGCTGCGCAACCTGGTCGCCTTGGGTCTGGGGCTCGACGAGGCGGTGCGGTGGCTCGCGACCCGGCCGGCCGACCGGCTCGGGCGCGTCGATCTCGGCCG
Source organism: uncultured Geminicoccaceae bacterium (assembly GCA_964502115.1). GTDB lineage: Bacteria > Pseudomonadota > Alphaproteobacteria > Geminicoccales > Geminicoccaceae > JAAAPF01. The sequence goes on along the minus strand of CAZCVH010000325.1, from coordinate 1,453 downwards.
CATCGCCGTCGACGCCCGCGCCGATCTGGTGGTGCTCGACGCCGAGCTCGCGGTCGACCGCGTCGTCCTCGGCGGCCGCGAGGCCTTTTGAGCCGTCAGCGCGTCGCTTCGGGCGCCTCGGCGAGGGCGAGCGCCCGGCGGCGCTCGCGGTCGAAGACGTAGAGCCCGGCGGCGACGATGATCGCGATGCCGTACCAGGTCACCGGCTCCGGCCAGTCGCCGAAGACGAGCCAGCCCCAGAACACCGCCGCCATGATCTCGAGATACTGAAAGGGTGCGAGGATCACCGCCGAGGCGCGGCGGAACGCCTGCACGATCAACAGATGCGCGACCGTCGCCACCAGCCCGAGGAGCACCAGGAGACCCCAGGCCGCCGCGTCCGGCGCCCGCCAGGCCAACAGCGGCCAGCCGGTCCCCGCCCCGAGCGCGAGCAGCAGGCTCATGGTGGCGAGGCCGCCGAGCCCGGCGCCGACCTGCATCATGACGGCGTCGGTGCGCGCGCCCAGCAGGCGGGTCAACAGCAGGTAGAAGGCGAAGCAGGTCGCGGCGACCAGCGGCAACAGGGCGTAGACACCGAAGGCGGCGAAGCTCGGCCGCACGATCAGCATGGCGCCGGCGAAGCCGACCAGGATCGCCGCGATCCGCCGCCAGCCGATGCCCTCCTTCAACAGCACCCCGGCCAGCAGCGACAGGATCAGCGGCTCGACGAAGAAGATCGCGATGTTGTCGGCGAGCGGCATCACCGTCAGCGCGGTGAAGAAGCAGGTCGTGGCCGCGGCGATCAACGCCCCGCGCAGCAGGTGCCACGGCGTGTCGGCGAGCGCGACCAGCCGCGGGCGGCGCAGCGCCAGCGGCGCCAGGAACAGCATCTGGAAGAAGAACCGCGCCCAGGCGATCTGCGCCGGCGCCAACGCGTCGGAGAGGAACTTGGCGATGGCGTCGATCGCCGGCACCAGCAGCATCGCCGCGACCATCATCACCATGGCGATCTCGGTCGGATGGCGCGCCGGGGCGGCGGTCGGGCGGGTGACGCTCAAGGCGCGCTCGTCTCGCTCGCGGGCAAACGGGTTCTGCTGACATGTAGCCCGATGCGGGGGCGACGACACCGCGCGCTCGGCGCCGTCGCACGGGCCTCAGCCATGCGTCGGCGCGAGGGCCGCGCTCGCCGCGGTCCCGCCCCGGCGGCGCGCCGCCCACGCCTCGGCCGGTTCGTCGAACCGGTCGATCTGCGAATCGCGGACGTGGCGGATCGCCCGCATCGCGTCGAGGGCGCCGCCAGGATCGTCCCCCCGCCTCCTGCGCTCGCGCGGCCTCGCCACGACGACCTCCGGCCCCGCGCCGTCCCGCCGTGACGCCCCCGGTTGTGCGCGGGCGCGGCGACCACGGTGAACCGAAAACCGGGGCGCCGCGGCCGTGGCGCCGTGGCCGCAGCCGTGGGCGACGGCACGGCGAC
>CAZCVH010000324.1:0-2940 GCA_964502115.1 uncultured Geminicoccaceae bacterium | reverse complement strand
ATCGTTTCACGTGACTGGAGTTCAGACGTGTGCTCTTCCGATCTGCCGGCGCCGATGGGCATTCCCACCGGCGAGTAGCAGCCGGCGAGGAGGGCGGCGGTGAGGGTCGCGATGACGGCGCCACGCATGCGGGCCTCGATCCGGAGGGTTCAGGGCGGATCTCTGCGCAATCCCGCTCGCGGCCGGCGGTTGCCGGCGAGCCTCAATCCTCGTCGCTCGGGATCCGCGGCGGGCGGACCTCGGCACCGGCGAAGAGGTCCTGCAGGACGCCGGGGGTGACGACCGAGAGCGGGTTCACGTCGACCCTCGGATCGCGCCACGGGCCGCGCACGGTGAAGGCGAGGGCGAAGGCGCCGGCCTCCTTGGAGCCCTGCAACAGCGCGCCGATCAGCGGCAGGCTGCCGATGAAGCGGTTGACCCCTTGGACCGGCGCCATGCTGCCCCGCAGGTCGAGCCGCTCGGCGGCGAGATCGACGTCGCCCGAGGTTCGCACCGCCAGGTTGGACGCGATCAACAGCGCGTCGGCGAGCCTCAAACGGCCGGCGGCGAGCGTGATCGGCGAGGTGAACCGCGCCACTGCGAGGTCGTCGTCGGCGAGCTCCGCCGTCGCCGGCGCCGCCGCCAGTAGCCGCACCACCGCCGGCGCGCCGACGAGCACGAAGTCGCTCGCCGCCACCTCGCCCTCGAGCTCGAGCCGCGGTCGTTGCGCCGCCAGCGTCCCGCTGATTTCGAGCGAGCCGCCGCGGACCGCGTCGGTGAGGTCGAGCGTCGAGGCCAAGGCGCCGGCGTCGTCGGTGGTGAGCGTGAAGCGCGCGCCCGACCCGGCCGGTTCGAGCCGCACCCGCACCGTGCCGTCGCCGGGGCGCAGCCGGGCGTCCAGCACCATCCGCCGCAGCTTCTCGCGATCGGTGCTGAGACGCCCGCCGAGATCGACGATGGCGCCGTCGCCGCCCCCGACCACCTCGTCGATCGCGAGCTCGACCGTCAGCGGGGCCTGCCCCCGCCAGTCGACGGCGGCGCCGTCGGCGTCGGTCTCACCGCCCGCGCCGCCGCCGCCGCCGGTGAACGGGGCGAGATCGAGCCGCGCGCCGGCGATGCGCAGCCCCAGCGTGGCGTCGTCGCGTTCGCCCTCGACGCGCAACTCGGTCCCCGCCACCCGCAGCGGGTCCAGCTGCAGCGCTCGGAGCCGGCCGGCGGCATCGAGCCGGGCCGAGCCCTCGATCTCGGCGCCGGGCCAGCTCACCGCGAGGCGCTCGACCTCGACCCCCGCGGCGGTCTCGACAACCCGGGCCTCGACCGTGCCGGCGACGCCCGTGGGCTTCCAGATCGCCAGTTCCGGGACGGCGATCTCGGCGGCGCCGACGTCGAGGCGGAGCTCGTCGCGGGTGGTGTCGCCGGTCGTGATCAAGGTGGCGTCGAGGCCGACGGTGCCCTCGATCGGCAGCGGCGGCGCGCCGAGCTGCTGGAGGCGCGCCGCCGCGACCTCGCCGCGCGCGGTCAAGGTCTCGCGCTCGCCCTCGGCCAGAAAGCCGAGCTCGAGCGGCACGCCGGCGACGCGGCCGCGGCCCGTCGCGCGCACCGTCTCGACCGTGGCCTCGAGGTCGAAGTCGGCGTCGGTGAGATCGCGCCCCGCCGCCAGCCCCGGCAGCCGAACCTCCGCGAAGCGGCCGTCGAAGCCGAGGTCGACCGCCTCGAGCGGGAGGTCGCGCAACAGCGGCAGGCCGACCCGCAGGCGAAAGGAGCCGCTGCCGGCGCTGTCGGCGACCGGCAGCCCTTTGCGGCTGGCGAGCGCGAGCGGTTCGTGATCGGTCAGCGCCAGCATCGCCGGGACCGCGCCGCGGCCGTCGAGCGTCACCTCCAGCCGTTCGACCGTCGCAGGATCGGCGTAGTCGCGCACGACGATCTCGCCCCCGGTCACCGCCACGCCGGCCGCGTCGCCGCGGGCGACGTCGAAGACGAGGCGCTCGCCGTCGAAGCGGGCGGTGGCGTCGGTACCGACGACGGGCGGCATCGGCCGCAGGTAGTGGATCTCGGCGTCGTCGATGCGGGCCTCGCCGTAGAGGGCGTCGGCGGGCAGCACCGCGCGCGCGAGATCCTCGCGGTCGAGATCGAGCCGCAGGTCGAGCCGGCTGATCCGGCCGGCGGTGATGTTGGCGGTGATCCAATCGCGGGCGCCGTCGGCGGCGCCCTCGGGCCAGAGCGCGGGCGCCCGGGTGACGTCGACGTCGTCGGCCCCCAGCACGAGCCGCAGGCGCTCGGGCCCGACCTCGCCGCGCGCGGCGAGCCCGAAGGCGGGGGAGGTGAGGGCGAGCCGCTCGATCGCCAGCGCGCCGGCGTCGCCCGGCCGGACGGCGGCTTCGAGCATGGTGATCGGCAGCGCCTCGGCCGTGTCGCGCAGGCGCACGCGTCCGCCCTCCGTCAGCCGCAGCGTCGCGGCGGCGTCGCCCGCGAGCCGGCCGTCCGCCAGCGCCGCCGTCACCACCACCGACGCCGTGCCGGCGGCGTCGGCCACCAGCTCGGGCGCCGCCCGCCGCAACAGCGCGCCGAGCTCGACGCGCCGAAGGACGACCCGCAGGGCGTCGGCCCCGTCGGCCCCGTCGCCCGCTCGCAGCTCGGCGACGCCGGCGAACGCGACCCGCGGCGCGCCCGCGAGATGGCCCTCGAGGTCGGCGCGCCAGCCCTCCCCCGCCGGGCGCAGCCGCACCTCGTCGAGGACGACCGTCACGGCCTCGCCGAGCGGCGTGTCCGCCAGCGTGAAGCGGGTGTCGGTGAGCCGAAACCCCTCGGGGCGCAGCCGGGCGCCGAGCTCGCGCAGCCACTCCAGCCGCGGGCTGGTCGCCAGCGCCAACAGCCGCGGCGCGAGCGCCGCCAGCCCGGTCGCCGCGTCGGTAGATCGGAAGAGCGTCGTGTAGGGAAAGAGTGTAGATCTCGGTGGTCGCC
>CAZCVH010000323.1:0-2949 GCA_964502115.1 uncultured Geminicoccaceae bacterium | reverse complement strand
GCGAGCTCGCGCACGTCCGGCGCGACGGCGACGGTGGGAAAGCGGTGGAGGAGGACGCGGCGCGCCGGCGCCCACACTTCGCACAAGAGCGCGGCCTCGTGGCCGCTCTCGGCGAAGCCGGCCTCCAACCCACCGATCCCGGCGAACAAACCGGCGACCTTCACATCCGACCTCCGATGATAGCTGGGTCCGTCATAACCGGCCCGATCGCGCGCGTCACCGCCCCGCCGGCCGCGACGACTGTCCTTCGGCGGCGGATGTGATAAACTCCGGGTTGATGAGTGTCGGCGTTGTTCGCCATCGGCCGGTGGTCGCGAAAGGCTGCGGGACCGTGATGACGAAACGAAGCCACAGAGCCGTTTTTTCGCGTTTTCGCAATGGGTTACGGCCGATTTCGACGGCGTCGGGGACGCGGCCGGCGAGGCGGTTGCACTGCGGGCAGTCGAGGGCGGCGGCGTCGTCGAGCGCGCGGCCGACGCCGTCTCGAAACTCGCCGACGCGGTCGGGATCGCAGGCGAGGCCCCGCTCGCCGGCCTGCCAGTCCCCCGCCGGCAGGTCGAACAGGACCTGCCGCAGGCCGTTGGCGCCGAGCGCGTCGACCAGCGCCGGCGACGACGGCGCCGCCCGCCGCGTCGGTCGCCACGGCGTAGGCCATGTCGTGGTCGGGACCGCCGAAGCGGCGCCGCCAGCGGACCTCGCCCGCGCCGTCGGCATCGGCCGCGCCGCCGGCAGCTCGGGTGCGACCACCAGGCCCAGGACGACGGAGGCGACGGCCAAGCCCCCGACGAGCGCGGCGACGACGCGACGACGCATGGGCTCCGCCTTTCCTCTCAGCACGCCCGGGTTCCGACAGGCCGTGCGCCGGCACGAGCCGGCGTGGCGCCGCGGCCCCCTTGTGCCGACAGCGCCCGGCGCGCGACACCTCGGGCCGAACCGACGGGAGCGACAGCGGTGGAGACCAGCGAGCGCATCGCGCAGCGGCTGCGGCAGTTCGGCGAGCTCGAGGCCGCGACCTCGCCGCTCTACCGCCGGCTCGCGCCGCTGGCCGCCGACCGCGCCCCGCTGGTCGAGCTGTTGCGGGAACGGCGCTCGGGGCAGCCGCCGGCGAACGTGCTGCTCGCCGCGCTGCAACGCCGCCTGATGGAGCGGCCCGACGCGGCACTGGCGGCCTATTTCGCCACCCTCGGCGGCACGCGTACGCCGGACGGCGAGCTGGCGACGGCGTTCGACGCCTTCTGGCCGGGCGAGCTCGACGCCCTCGGCGCGTTGGTGCGCACGCGCCGCGTCGCCACCAACGAGGTCCGCCGCGCCGCCGTCCTGCGCCTGGCCTACGTCGCCGTCGCCCGCCGCCTGGTCGAACGGGGACGGCCGCCGACGGCGCACCTGGTCGAGATCGGCGCCGGTGCCGGGCTGCTCCTGGCCTGGGACCGCTTCGCCTACCGCTACGGCCGCGCGAGCTTCGGCGATCCGCAGGCACCGCTGACGCTCACCACCGCCTGGCGCGGGACGGTCCCACCGGACCCGCACGCGCCCTTCACCGTCGCCGAGCGCCTGGGCGTCGACGTCGAGCCGGTCGACCTCGACGACCCCGAGGCGGCGGCCTGGCTGCGCGCGCTGATCTGGCCCGAACACGTCGAGCGCGCGGCCGCGTTCGACGCCGCCCGTGCCGTGGTGTGCGGGCTGGGCGTCACGGTCCGAGCGGCGGACGCCTTGACCTTCCTTCCCGGCGGGCTGGACGCCCTCGCCGGCGGGTTGCCGGCGGTCGTCGTCCACGCCTTCACCGTCAACCAGTTCTCCGACGCGATGCGGCGCGCGTTCGATCAAGCGCTCGGCGAGGCGGCGCGGATGCGGCCGATCTACCGCGTCGGTCTGGAATGGGCGCCCGGCGGGGCGCGGCTGGAGCTGACCACCTATCCCGGCGGGCGCACGACGCCGTTGGCGCGCGCCGACCCGCACGGGGCGTGGGTCGAACCGCTCGAGGACGAGCCGGCGACGCCCTCGCCTTGACCGGCCGCCGCCGTCGACCGGCGGGCGGCCGCCGATTTCGTGGACGTCGTGTGCCGGCACGGCGCCCGAAGCGGTGCCGTCGCTACCGTTTCAGCCGGCGTGGCTCGGGTTCTGACGGATCTCGAGGGCGCGACGCTCGATCTCCTTGCGGAAGTCGCGGCGCAGCACGGCCGCGTCGTAGCGCCGGCGCTCGGTCTCGTTGAGGATCTGGACCTGCGGCACCGCCACCGGCTTGCGGTCGTCGTCGACCGCGACCATCGAGAAGTAGCAGGTGATGACGTGGCGGCTGCTGCCGCGGATGACGGTCTCGGCGACGACGCGGCAGCCCACCTCCATCGATGTGCGCCCGGTGTAGTTCACGCAGGCGTCGAACATCAGCAGTTCGCCGACGTGGACCGGCTCGCGGAAGACGACCTGATCGACCGACATCGTCACGGCGTAGGCGTGGGCGTAGCGCGAGGCGCAAGCGTAGGCGACCTGATCGAGCAGCCGGAGCAGCACGCCGCCGTGCACGTGGCCGGAGAAATTGGCCATGTCGGGCGTGGCGAGGACGGTCATGTGGAGGGTTTTGTGCTGCTCGTCGTGCTCGTCGTAGCTGTCCATGACGACGACCTTTCGGCGGTGCCCCCTCGACCATCACTCTACCAGCCGCGCCACGGCGGGGAGCACCGGCACCCGTCGTTCTTTCCGGCTGTGGCGATGCGGCTTCGACGGGCCGCGACCGGCGCCGTCGGCGTTACGGCGGCGTTGCGTCGGCGCTACGGCGCCGCCCCGCGCAGCGCGGCGCGGGCGAACCACCGAACGGCGAGCGCCAGCAGCACCGGCAGCACCACCAGCTTCAAGAGGTAGGCGACACTCGGATCCACGGTGGCGCGCAGCAACTCGTCCGCCGTCGCCATGAAGCGGCGGACGGCGTCGCCGCGCACCAGATCGCCGAAGCGG
>CAZCVH010000322.1:0-2962 GCA_964502115.1 uncultured Geminicoccaceae bacterium | reverse complement strand
GGCGGCTGATCGGCACCGCTCGCCCGTCGGCATTCGGCATTCCCGGCGTTCCTTAGCCGTCGACCTCGGCGACGGCGGGCACCGCGGCGAGGACGAGCGCCGGTCGCCTCGACGCGGTCGCAGCCCGTTCGGTCGTCGACGGCCCGGCACCGCCGTCAGCTCAGATCCTTCACCCGCGCCGCCACCTCGGCGACGCGCCGGCCGAGCGAGCGGGCGGTGGCGAGCTCGGGCTCGGTGACCCGGCGCGAGCCGTCGCCGCCGGCGATGGTCGAGGCACCGTAGGGCGAGCCGCCCTGGCCCTCGGTGGTGAGCAGCTGCAGGTTCTGCGAATACCGCACGCCGACGACGATCATGCCGAGATGCAGAAACGGCGGCAGCGACGCCAGGATCGTGGTCTCCTGGCCGCCGTGGATCGAGGCGGTGGAGGTGAACATCCCCGCCACCTTGTTCTCCATCTCGCCGTTCATCCAGAGTTCGCCGGTCGAGTCGATCAGCTGCTTCATCTGCGCCGTCATGTTGCCGTAGCGCGTGGGTGAGCCCCAGACGATGCCGTGGGCCCAGCGCAGATCGTCCATGCCGGCGGTACCGAGCTCGTCGAGCTCGCGCTGGACGGTCTGGTAGGTCTCGTCGCCCGCCAGCTGCGCGCGCAGCTCGGCGAACTCGGCGATGCGCCTGAGCCGCACCTCGGTGTCGGCGAGGTCGCCGGCGCCCTCCGCCACGGCGCGGGCGAGCGCCAGCGTGTGGCCCCGCATGCTGTAGACCGGAACGAGCACGTGCGTCGTCATCGCCACCCCCGGGTCGAAGAACCGTCGACGCAACGACCCGCGCGCGACGCGGTTGCCGCGCCGAGGCGGCAAGGCGAGCCCAAAAGGACGGCCGGCGGTCACCTTCGTGCGAGCGCCTCGCAACGCCTTCCCGCCCCGGCCGGTCGCACCCCGTGCGCCGCCATGGCCGAACGGAGATGTCATGTCCGCCGCCGCACCGCGCACCGTCGCGCACCGGCTGATCTTCGCGCGGCCGGCCGTCAGTCGCGGGTCAGCAGGAAAAAGTACGGGCGCTCGCCCGGCGCCTCCATCACGCCCAGCACCTGGTCGGCCGCGATACGACGGAAGTGGTCGGTGACGGGTTTGCGGTGGTAGACCATCGCGCAGCTTAAAAGCCCGCGATAGCGGACGGGTCGCAACGCCGCCGCCGGGCGCTCGGTGGCGAGGAGCGGCCGCACCGCGGTGAACGCGGCGCGGGCCGCCTCGCTGTGCGCCAGGGTCCGCCACCGCCGCGGCAGGCTCACCGGCAGCCACGACGGATCGAGCGCGACGAGCTCGCCCGGGGTCGCGCCGAACAGCAGCGGGTGCGCCCGGTCCGGCGGCGCGAACGATTTGCCGTACCAGCCGAGCGCCTCGAGCAAGCCGTCGAGCGGGTGTCCCGTGGGACAGCTCCGGCCCCGCCAGCGGCCCATCATCTCCTGCCGCTCGACCGCCGCGAGGCCGTCGAAGCGCCGAAACGCCTCGGCGCGATCGCAGGGGGTGCGCAGCCACACCTCCGGTGAGAACGGCATCGACGTTTTCCCGTTCCTCGGCCGACGCGACCCGCGGACGGCGGCGCCGGCGGCCCGGCTCACAGCTCCTCGCGCAGCTGGGCGTAGGTGAGGGCGGCGAACATGCCGGTGCCGCCGATGACGTTGCCGACCAGCGCCGGCAGCGTGCCGGTCAACAGGGCGTCGAGGAAGCCGAGCTCGCCCACGAGCACGGCGACGAACAGACCGGTCGAGCCGGCGACGACGTGGGAGAGGTCGCCGAGCCCGATCATGTAGGTGACGATGACGATCGCCAGCACCTCGCCGGCGCCCTGCAGCCGCGGCAGCACCCACACCAGCGAGGCCAAGAGGAAGCCGGCGGGCATGCCCCAGACCAGGTGTTGGAGCGCGGTGACGTCGGCGGCGTGGCGGGTGACCTCGAGGATGCCGGCGAGCTGGGGCGGCGGGACCATGCGGGCGACCGCGAGCAGGGCGGCCGCGACCAGACAACCCACCATGTTGGCGCAGAAGACGATCGCCCAGAGCCGTGCCGTGCGCGCGAAGTTGATCGGGCGCGGGTCGAGAAACAGCGACAGCACCGGCGTGATGGTGTTCTCGGTGAACAGCTGCATGCGGCCGAGGATGACGATCAAAAAGCCGACGGCGTAGCCGAGGCTGGAGATCGCCGGGGTCCACCCCGCGTCGGGCAGCACCGCGACGAGAAAGCCCTTGCACATCAACGAGGTGCTGATGGCGAGGCCGGCCGCCACCCCGGACCACCAGAGCGCGCTGAAGGGGCGCGACAGCTCGTGGTCGCCCTCGCGCCGGATGACCTCGTAGATCACCGACGGGGTCGTGCCGGAGAGGCTCTCCACCTTTTCCCGCTGACGGTCGTCGAGGGTCGATCGCCTGTTCATGTTCGCCGTGCCGCGCCGTGAAACCGGCGCGGAAGCTGGGGCGGAAATCGCGCCCGCTCAAGCCGGAACATCATCGCGGCGCGGCGCCGCGGTGCGACCGCGCGGGCACGGCTCTTCTGCGCAGGTGGGCGTCGCGGGCGGCGGCCGCGGCTGCTAGCAAGAGCGTCCCGCTGAATGGAGGACGACGTGGCGGCGCGCGACGCCGAAGGCGACACCCGAGACGACCGCCGCCTGGCCGAGCTCGGCACGAGCTACGGCTACGCCCGCGTCGCGCCCGCCGAGCGCCGCCGCCGCATCCGCGCCGTCTTCGACGGCATCGCCGCCGGCTACGACCGCGCCAACGACTGGATGAGCCTGGGGCTGCATCGCCGCTGGAAACGGCGTCTCGCCGCCGAGGTCACCGCCAGCGGGCCCGTCCTCGACCTCGCCGGCGGCACCGGCGACGTCGCCGCCCATCTGCGCGACGCTTGGCCGGCACGCCTCGTCGTCGGCGGTGATCCGAGCGCGGCGATGCTCGCGGTCGACCGCCGCC